>JABFVX010000269.1 GCA_013362555.1 Mycobacteriaceae bacterium | reverse complement strand
GGCGTTTCCCGCGCTGGAATCCGGGCTGGGCCTGGCCTGGGTCATGGCGATCTTCGCCGCGTTGTCGGTGGTCGCGATCGTCTTCGTGCTGCGGTTCCTGCCCGAGACCAAGCACCATTCGGTGGAGGAGATCACAGCGATCTTCGAGCGGCAGGCCTCAAGTAAGGTTCAGGTCTGATGCTACGGTCGGTGGCATGCCGAGGGCGCGTACCGAGTCCCATGAACTGACCGTCGGCCAGGTGGCCGAACGCAGCGGCGTCGCCGTGTCCGCGCTCCACTTCTACGAGCGCAAGGGCCTGATCAGCAGTACGCGGACGGCGAGCAACCAACGCCGCTACCATCGGGACATCCTGCGCCGGGTCGCCTTCATCCGGGCGTCGCAGACCGTCGGCATCTCGCTCACGGCGATCCGGGAAGCGCTCGACCAGCTGCCCAGCGAGCGTACGCCGACCCGGGAGGACTGGGCGCGGCTGTCGAGCGGCTGGCGGGCCCACCTCGACGAGCGGATAGCGCAGCTCCAGCGGTTGCGCGACGACCTCACCGGCTGCATCGGGTGCGGCTGCCTGTCGATGCGGACCTGCCAGCTCGCCAATCCCGGTGACGTCCTCGGCCGCACCGGCCCCGGAGCCCGCCGCTGGGCCTAGAGCGCTTGCGGCTTCCAGTTCTCGGCCAGCAACCCGAGCAGCACCTCGTCGAGGAACTCGCCCAGCACCCAGGCCGACGAGCGCAGGAGTCCCTCACGGACGAAGCCGTTGCGCTCGGCCGCCCGCAGCATCGCGGTGTTGTCGGCCAGCGTGTCGACCTGCAGGCGGTGCAGTCCGCGTACGACGAATCCGTAGTGGCAGAGCGTCGCGACGACATCGGTCCCATAGCCCTTGCCGCGAGCCGACGGCAGCAGGCCCATGCCGATGTGTGCGGATCGATGGTGGTTGTCGATGCCCCACACGCTCGCCGCGCCGATCAGGGTGCCGCCGGCCAGCTCGACCACGGAGAACTGGACGTTCGAGGGATCCTGGTCGTCGATCTGGACCTTCGGGTCGTTCGAGCTGGGCGACAGCGGACGCCACGGGCGGCCGTCCGCGCGGGCGGCGTTCACGACGTCGTTGAACAACTCGGTCCGCAGAATCGGGATGTCGTCCTCGTGCCGGGCCCG
The DNA here is from genome assembly GCA_013362555.1 of Mycobacteriaceae bacterium. GTDB lineage: Bacteria > Actinomycetota > Actinomycetes > Mycobacteriales > Mycobacteriaceae > JABFVX01. Next base: position 1,172 of record JABFVX010000269.1, on the reverse strand, counting down.
GAGCCCGACCTTGCTGCCCTGCAACATGTGGCCTTCCTACCCAACCGGGCTGCTCGTAGCAAACCGATATCTCCGGCCAGCCTGCGCTGTGAGCCTGTTGGCAAGACATGCGCGGTCATGATCGTCGGTTCCCGACGTTCTTGTGGGATCGTGCGGAGATCATCGTCGGCTTCCGGCGTTCCTGGCGGAGATCAACGGAGAAAATGTGGGGCTATGGCACCGCGAATCTTCCGCTGATCATGGCCGCCCATGATCATGGTCAAATCTGCGTTGCTATCACAGCCCAGAATTGACCGTGATCATGGAACTCGGACAATTCGGCAACGGCGAACCCCGGCCTCCACCCTGTTCGGTGCGATTTCGGACAGCGCCGACCCGAAGGCGAGCAAGCGCCGTCGAGAAGCTGGGCATGATCATGTTCCCTGGGTCTGCGATTTCCGGCTCGCATCGGCCGACATGTGCCCGTGGTATGCGCCAGAAGGCTGATTTCCGCAGACCGCGGGAACTCGATCATCAGTTCTGGCCCGAAATCGCAGACCACGGGCACATCATCTTGACGCGCCCCGAATCCTCCACGAACAGGCCTTGTGATCTACATCGCTTTGGTCGATTAGGAAGGAGTATGTACGGCTCCTGCGACCTTCATGCGGCGGCGGCCCGCCGGTCCAGCTCCCGATGGTCGATCTTGCCGTTCGGCAGCGTCGGCAGCTCGTCGACCTGGATCAGCTGCGTCGGCAGGGCGGCGGCGGGCAAGGCGGCCAAGAGGTGACGGCGTACGCCGGTGCGGTTGAGCGAGGTGGCGATGAGGAAGGCCACGAGGTGGCCGTCGGCGACGCCCACGGCGGCGTACGCGATGCCGGGCGCACTGGCCAGCGCGTGCTCGACCTCGGCTCGCTCGATCCGCATCCCGCCGAGTTTCAGCTGGTCGTCGCCGCGACCGTGGTACAGCAGCGCGCCGTCGGGCCGCTGGGTCACGAGATCGCCTGTGCGGTAGCAGGGCTCACCGTCCAGTGTGGTCAGTTCCACCGTGTCCGGCTCGGCCAGGCCCGGGCTGCTGACGTGGAGTACGCCGTTGACGAGGGCGATGTGCGTACCGGGGATGGGGTGGCCGATCGGCACCGAGCGCTGCGAGGCGTCGCCGGGCTCACATTCGTGGACGGTGCACCAGACTG
>JABFVX010000430.1 GCA_013362555.1 Mycobacteriaceae bacterium | reverse complement strand
GCGGGGCAGCCGGAGTCGGCCGCGGTTGATCGCGGGTCCCGCCGCGGCGAGCGCGGCGGGCAGCAATGTCGTGACCACCGCCAGCGTGCACAGGACGGCGATCATGATTCCACCCGCGATGGCCCGGAACGCCACCGCCGGGATGACGATCAGCGAGCACAGCGAAATCATCACGACCAGCCCGGAAGCCAGCACGGTCTTGCCCGCGCTGTCCAGTGCCGCCCCGACGGCCCCGGCGATGCCGGGGCCGTCGCGGCGGTCGGCGACTCCGGCTCTGGACAGCTCCTCCCGGAACCGGCTGACCACGATCATCGCGTAGTCGATGCCGACGCCGGTGCCGATCATCGAGACGACCGCTCCGACCAGCGAATCGACCGGGACGGCCAGACTCACCAGGAACAACGTGCCGAACGTGGTGACGATGCCGACGAGCGCTACCGCGATCGAGGCGAACGCCGCGGCTACGGCTCCGAAGGCGAGCGTCAGCAGCAGCAGCGCCACCGGCACGCCGATCAGCTCGGCGCGTTCGGCATCTGCCTTCTCTACGTCGATGACGTCATTCTGCAGCGCGGAGAACCCGGTGAGCGCCACCGACACCGGGGCTCCGGGCGCCGTGACGGCCGCGGCTTGGACCTGTTTGGACCGGGCCACCCGCTCGGACATGGATCCGTCGAAGGCGAGTACCGCCAAGGCGGTGTGCTTGTCCGGCGCAATCAGTTGCGCAGCGGCGGGCGACGGCGCTGCGAGCAGCCGCACCCCGGACACCGCGCCCGCGGCGGCGACGGCCCGGTCGACCGCCTGCTGGAACGCCGGGTCGCCCGCACGGTGCGCGCCGGAGCGGAACACCAGCACCTGCTGTTCGTCGCCGAGCTGCGGAAAGTGTTGTGCAGCAAGGGTATTAACCCGGCCTGATTCGGAACGGTCCACGCTGTAGTCGGGTGCGCCCATGCGGTTCTGCAACGCCAGGTAGGCGATGCCGCAGGCCGCGGCGAGCGCGATCCACACCACCAACACCGACGTGCGACGGCGGGCCATGTGAATTCCCCAGCGCCCCAGCGGCCCGAGAGCAGGGCCGGTGTCAGGTCGCGCTCGGCCGGTCTGTACAGCCATCGAAATGTCCCCTTCCTCCCGGTGCCAGCCTATGACGGTGAAGTGCAACCTGCAAGTGGCTGTCAGGTATTGGCCGGATAGGGTCGAGGCGTGACGGCGCCACGAGGACGCGGATTCTGGGAGCGGGCGAAGCTCGCCGCAATGCGCGACATCCAACAAGTCGCGGTCGACCTGTTTGAACGGCACGGGTTCCACGCGGTGACCGTGGAGCAGGTTGCCAAAGCGGCCGGGGTGTCGGCCAGTTCCATCTACCGGTACTTCGACGCCAAGGAGATGCTCGTCCTCTGGGACGAATACGATCCGCAGATCATCGAGCTGGTTCGCACGGCGGGAGCCGGCCCGCAGTCGATCGGGCAGTTGATGGACATTCTCGAATCGGCGGGCGCGGGCCTCGCCGCGGCGATCCTGGCCGCGGGCGACGAGGAGCGCATCAAAAGGCGGATGCGGTTGGTCAATACGGTGCCTGACATCAGGGCCGGCCAACAGCGGCTCGTCGAGGAGTTCGAGGTCGAACTGCGCGATGTCCTGGCCGAGCGCCTCGGCCTGGAACCGGGTTCGCTGGCCTTGCGCATCGCCTCGGCTCAGGCCTGCTGGGGCTTCCAGGCCGCGATCGACTACTGGGTGGCGGGCGAGTTCAGCGAACCGCTCGGCGATGTCCTGGCCGACGCACTGTCGCGCGTCGCCCGCGGCTTACGGGCCCAATTCGACTGACGCCCTGGTCCGAAACGTGCGTGTGCCATTCCGCACGCGATGGCAAATCGTTGGTTACCTTCAGGCGGTGAAGAGACTCTCTCGTGCGATTGTGACCGTCACGGTGGCGCTGTTCGCCGCCATGCTTGCCGTCGGGCTTGCGTCGGCGCAGCCGCCGGGGCCGCCCGGCGTGGTTCCGAACGTTGTCGGACAGAACGAATGGGTCGGGTCCGACCAGGTGCAGGCGGCCGGCTATCCGGTCACGGAGATCACCTGGTACAGCACGCAACCGTTCGGCACGGTGCTGGGAATGAACCCCACCGGTCCCGTAGCGCCGGGCACCCAGGTGACGCTGTATGTCAGCAACGGCGTGGTCCCTCCGACATTGACGTTCTGGTGGGCGTTCCCGACCCCGTGGCTGACTCCCTGGATCATTCCGATCTATACGCCGTGGGCGCATCCGTGGGTCCGGCCGCCGCACCCGCCCTACCCCGGCCCCCGGCCCCACCCTGGCC
>JABFVX010000175.1 GCA_013362555.1 Mycobacteriaceae bacterium | reverse complement strand
GTACAGGTACCCGAGCTGATGCACCGCCGTCCACACCAGCGCCAGATTCACCAGCCCGAGACGTTCCAGGCCGGCGCCGAACCGGAGCGCATCCACCGCAACCACCCCGAACGCCAACACCACGGGCGCCGCGACGCCGAATCTCTTGTGCACACGCCACATCGGCGGCGCCAGCGCCACCACGCCCAGATACACCCCGACGAACCACAGCGGCTGCCCGATGAGCCCAGTCGCCGTACGCAGCAGCCCCCCGTCCGCGCCGCACAGTTCGATCACTGCCGCGGCCGCCAGCCACACCAGCACGAACACCGCGGTGGGCGCGAGCAGCCGGGCCGCCCTGGCGCGCACGAACTCGCCGTAGCCGAGGTTGCGGCGCAGCGCGCCCGCATGGGCGAAGCCGCCCACGAAGAAGAACAGCGGCATCACCTGAAACACCCAGGTCAGCGGCTGTAGCGCCGGGAGGGCCGCCAGCGCGTTGCCGATCCTCGTGCCGCCGTCGGCGGTCGGCGTCAACACCACCATCAGCCAATGCCCCACCACGACAGCGGCCAAGGCGAACACTCGCAGCAAGTCCAGGTACCGGTCACGGGTCGCCGGAGTGCGGCGCGCCAGATCGCGCGCGGACATCGAGGTGCGCCTGCGGTTCACGGAAGCGGCTTGCGCACTGGGACGGCGCCGCGGGAGCACCGCCGAAGAAGGATCGCCTGTCGTCATTCATCGAGCCTCGCGTCCCAGGGCCGCCAGGACCTGAGCCGAGCTACTCGAGTTGTTTCGTCGGGCTACTCAATCCACCTTCACGCTGACGATGCGGAAGCGGCCGAAGGTCAAGCCGCTGATACACCCGCTGACCGCAGCGGGTGACTCGTCGGGCGGCTCGATGACCACAGTCGCCTTGCGCCCCTGGGCCACGCCGTCTACGACATCCAGCGTGCTGGTGGCCCGGTTGGCCAGGTCCCACCGCCAATCCCCGACAAGATGACTCTGCCGCCCGTCGTTCCAGGTGATGGTGAGGTCGGCGGGCCCGCTGTGCGGGCCGAAGCAGTTCACGTTCTCCTCGTTGCTGGTCCCGGCGACCGTGCCGCTGCGGATTCCCTGGATCTGGCACCCGGTCACCTGCCCGCCCAGGCGGAAGTTGGCAGGCCGGGCCACGACCGTGACCCCGGGGCTCGCCGCGTGCCAGGTAGTCGAACCGCCGTCGCAGCTCCCGCTAGCCGGCGCCGCGGGCGGCGGATCGGCCGCGGCCGGTGTCGCCGCAACGACTGCGCACACGAGCCCTGCTCCGACAACACTCCAGGTCAGCGACATGATCGGAAGTTAAGCGCCTTGCCGGTACCACCGCAAATTGTGACTCTGCCCCGATCCAGACTCACGCCGTGCCACGGGTCGGGAGACCGCACACTCCCCTCGGAAAAAGCGAGCTTGCGCCGGTTTTGCCCGCATAGTGTGCGCTCTCCCGACCAGCACCGCACGGAGCAGGCAGCACCGCGCAGGCCGAGCCGCGAACTCCGCTGCATCGACGGCTCATCGAATCCCATTGGTGTACAAGCAATTTCACGTGCCGGTAGTTCACTATCGCTGCTTTTCGGTGCCTACGTTGCGTCCGCGGCATCTGCCGCAATCCGCGACACAACGCAAGGAACTGCTCACAATGCAATTGCCACTTGGCATTTCAGAAAGAACAGCGGAACAGGTACTGGGTCCGCGTCCCGACGGCGAACCGGCGCAGCTGCGCAGACTGGCCGCCGCCTGGGAGGCCGCGGCCAAAGAATGCGAGGTCATCGCCGAGCGCATGCGGGTCATGACCTCGGCCCCGACGCTGCACGGAGTCACCGGCGGCGAGCTGGAAGCGCGTCGCACCGAGTCGATACAGTTGCTCACGAACCAGGCCGCGTTCTGCCGCAGCAACAGCGAGCAGTGCGGCGGCACTGCAACAGATTTCGAACTGGGCCAATGGACCTGGGACGCCATCGCCGTGATCATGGCCACCCAGTTGGCCGCCGACGCCTGCCTGGTTGTCGCGGGCGGCCCGTTGGGTGCGGCCAAGTCCATCGCGACCCGCGCCGCCGCCAGGTCCGCATGGCGACGCGCGTTGACCAGACTCATCGAGGTCGTCGCGACCAACGGCGTGGGCGCCGCGACCTCCCGGGCCCGAATCATGCTGCTGTCCGGCATCATCGGGGCCGGGCTCGGCGCCGGGGTGCCGCTGATCGCCCAAGTCGTGCAGAAGGAGCACGGGGACCGCGACCGGATCGACTGGATCCAGGTCGGGGTGAACGGCGCTGCGGGCCTGGGCGGCGGATTGTTCGGCGCGGGCGCGGCGATCACGGCGGCCCCGTTCATCAACCGGCTCACCCAGCGGATGGTCAAAGCCGCCGCCACCCCGTGGCGGCGGATGGGCACCGCGGCCACGGCGACACTGCTGCTCGGCGCGGCATCCGGCGGCGCGGGCGGACTCGGCGGTTTCCTCGGCGGCGGCGCCGCCAACTTCCTCATCACCGGCGAAACAGGCTGGCGCTGGCGTGATTTCCAGACCGGCGTGCTGACCGGCGTTATCGGCGAAGTCATCGGCGGAGCCGGCCACACCGCCCATGCCGCCGCCCACACCCGCGCCCCGCACCGGCTGCTGTCGCTCGACGAGTGGCTGCGCTCGGACGACACGCCACGCGGACTGGTCACCCACGTCCGCAAATTCGAGCGCGAAGGCATCGAACGCGTCCTGGCCGACCCGGAATCGGCACGCCCCATCATCGCCGAGATCGGACGGCGCTTCGCCACCGAAGGGGTCTACCTCAAAGGCAGCGCCGCCGAAGCGATCACCGACCTCCTGCCGCCGAGCCAACTCGACTTCATGCGGTACTCACTGGAACGATCCGTCGCCTCGGGCGTGGTCCAGTTCAAGATCACCGAATCGACACTGCACCGGATGCTGCACGACCCCGATTCCGTCACCGAGTCGCTGCACGCCTCCTACGCCGATATCGAACCCGGCTACCTGGCGTCCTGGCTCGACAACGACTACGTCATGCACGGCCGCGACGGCTACCCGCGCGACAGCGGCGACCATGCCTACATGCAAGCCGCCGTCGCACACCTGACGAAAGGCTGGGACGACATCGACGGCCCCGTGTGGCGCGACCTCGCCGCCATCAAGAGCGAACGCTCCCGCGACCGCGACCCGATTCTCGACGCCGTCCCGCCCGGACTCCGCCGCGAACTGGGCCTGCCCGCACACTTCGTCGACGACGTGCCGGTCGCGGGCGACAGTTCCGTCCTCAGCGCCGCCACCAACATGGAAAGCGTGAAGCTGGTGCTGCGAGGCTACCTCGACAGCCTCGCGCAGCACGCCGACGTCGTCGACGGCTGGTCCTGGGCTGCCGTCCAGCACGGCGTCCTGAAGAACGCCAGCAGGCTCAGCGTCATGGCAGGCATCACATTCGCTGCCCTCGGCGAGTTCACCGCACCCCGCACCCCGCCCCGGTTCGAATTCGACCTCGACACCGCGAACCGCACTGTCCGAACCGTCAAAGTCACCGACAAAGCCCTTGCGGTGCGGCGCAGCGACCGCGGCGGGGTCTGCCCCGGATTCCTGTCTGTCGACGTCACCGGCCGATCCGCACCCGCCGACCGCGCCCTGCGCCAAGACCTCGTCGACATCGAGGTCGACCCCGGCCGCAACAGCTCCGGGTCCAACCACGCCATGATGCTCGGCGGCATGCTCCTTCCGCTGCTCGGCCGCGACTACCCCGCCCTCCGCCTCACCGGCCCGACCCTCACCGAACTCCGCCCGAGGAGTTGACCCGCCCGTCCGGAATGACCCGTGACGTGCGTACAACGCACGTCACGGGTCATTCCGGATTTCCGAGCGTGGCCGGGAAGCCGAACACGGCGGCCAAGGCCGGATCGTGGAACTTGACTATCCGGGAAATACCGGCGGCAGTGGGAGTCAGCACGACGACGCCGTCGGCCTGAAATACGCCGCCGACATCGCGGCGGTAGACGACCGCGGCGGGCTGGCCATTGGCGGCAGTGGCGAACAGTCGCCATTCGCCCGGTGCGCCCAACACGAAGGCCTCGAGCATGCCGATGCAGTTCGCCCGGCCCGCCTGCCACTCCCGGAAGGGGGTCGCTTCCAGCGTGGCGTCGACGCGCAGCACCTGCTTCAACAGACCGGTGTCGGCATGCTCGAAGGCCGCGATGTAGCCGTCGAGCAGGGCGCGTGTCCGCTGGTCTGTCGGTTCGAGCACACCGTCCGGCTCCAGTTCGCGCACTTGGGCGCGAGCGCGCTGCAAGCCGCTCTTGACCGCCGCGACCGTGGTGCCGAGGATTTCGGCGGTCTCGGCCGCGGAGAACGCCAGCACATCGCGCAGGATGAGGATCGTGCGCTGGCGCACCGGCAGGCGCTGCAGACCGGCGATGAGCGCCAACCGCACGGACTCCCTGGCGACCACCACCGCGGCCGGATCGTCCGCCTGCGGGGCGACCCAGCTGTCCGGCAGCGGCTCCAGCCATGAAACCTCCTCGGGACCAATGCGATTCGGCGTCCGATCGGGCCCGTCCTGAGCTTCTGCGAGACCGGACGGGAGCACCCGGACCCGGCCCGGGCGCAATGCCGTGAGGCAGACATTGGTCGCGATCGCGTAGAGCCAGGTCCTGATCGACGCGCGCCCCTCGAATCCGCGGTACGAGCGCCAGGCCCGCATGTAGGTCTCCTGAACCAGATCCTCCGCGTCGTGAGCGGAGCCGACCATGCGGTAACAGTGCGCCAGCAGCTCCCGGCGAAACCTCTCAGTCTCCGCGGTGAACGCGGCTTGCCCGCCTGCCATGTGGCGCTCCTTGCCCGGTCCTGCGCATTATGTCCAGAACGACCCATGAGTTGCGCACAACGCACGTCGCGGGTCGTTCCGGACGTTCTCGGTCGGTCACGCTCCGCCGGTCACGGCAGCAGCGCCAGCTTCCCGACGGTGGCGCGATCTTCCAGTTCGGCGAGCGCCTTCGGGCCGTCGGCCAACTGATAGGCGGTCGGACAGGCGGGGGTGATCACTCCGGCGGCGATGAGCCCGAACAGCTCGCCCAGCACGTCCCCGAAGATCTGTGGCGCATGCCGCATGAGCACGCCGATATTGAAGCCGACTATGTGAATTTGATACCGGTACACCAGATCCCAGTTCGTGACCGCGGCGTTTCCGCCCGCCGCTCCGATGACGACGACCCGGCCGGTAACCGGCCGGACCGCCGCCAGGCCGGCGGCGAAGGCCTCGCCGCCCGCGGATTCGAGCAGCACGTCCGCGCCCGCGCCGCCGGTCAGCCGCAGTACCTGGGCCGCAAGGTCGGCATCGCGGGAGTTCAGGACATGGTCGGCTCCGAGCGCCCGCACGGTGTCGTGTTTGCCCGGCGACGCGGCGGCGATCACCGTCGCGCCGTAGTGCTTGGCCAGCGTCACCGCGGCCTGGCCTGTTGCCCCCGCCGCGGCCTGCACCACCACGGTCTCGCCCGCGGCCACCCGGCCCAGCGGCTTCAGCGCCGCCAGCGCGGTGGGCCAGTTCACGAGAATCCCCAGCGCCTGCTCCGCGGTCCAGCCTGCGGGCACCGGCATCACGGCGGCCGCCGACAGCAGCATGTATTCGGCGAAAGCTCCGTCGCCGATGCCGACCACCATGTCGCCCACTTCGGGACCGGTCACGCCCGTCCCGGTCGCGACCACCTCGCCCGCGCCCTCGAAACCCGCGAAATAGGGTGGGCGGGGACCGTTCCGGAAAACCCCGCGCGCCTTGGCGACATCGGCGAAATTGACCCCGGCGGCGATCACCCGGACCAACACCTCGCCCGCGCCCGGCCGCGGCACCGGCGCCTCTGCGACCAGATCCATGTCCTGCGGACCGTGCAACGAGGCCTGCCGCAACGCCCGCATCCTGGTCGGAACGCTCATGCGATCAACTCCTCCATAGTCGCGGTCGCCCTCGTTCGGACCGACCCTCGACCATGTAGACCCGCACCATCCCCGAAAGGAATCGCCCGCTGATCCAGAATGACCCGTGACCCGCGCTGAGCGCACGTCACGGGTCATTCTGGAGGGTTGGAGCCCCCTGTCAGGATTGAACTGACGACCTTCGCTTTACAAGAGCGGTGCTCTACCACTGAGCTAAGGAGGCGTGATCAAGCCCGCCCGCCGGGTGCGGCGGGCGGGTCAATCGTAGCTGTCGGCGGGCGGAGTTCAGGAACCGGCGTTGGCGCGGGCTGCCTCGTCGGCGGCCATCGCGTCACGCAGGCTCTTGGGCCGCATGTCGGTCCAGTTCTCCTCGACGTAGGCGATGCACGCGGCGCGGCTGTCCTCGCCGAACACGACGCGCCAGCCCGCCGGGACCTCGGCGAACGTCGGCCACAGGGAGTGCTGCTCCTCGTCATTGACCAGCACGAAGAAGCGACCGTCTTCGTCGTCGAACGGGTTGGTGCTCAATTCCTCACCTCATCTTGGTCAGCGCCTGGTTTCCGTCGTTGTGTCGACATTAGCAAGCGCGGCGTTACGCACGCATCCCGACCACGCGGGCCGGTCGACGGTTACGCGAGGAATTCCAGGATCGCCCGGTTCACCTCGTCCGGACGCTCGAGGTAGCCGTAGTGCCCCGCGTCCGCGATCTCGCGGTAGACCCCGCCCGGGATGATCTCGGCGACTTCCCTGGCCAGATACGGCGGCACCATCCGGTCGTCGGCGAAGCCGACGGCCAGGCACGGCGTCGAAATCCGCCGGTAGGCGTCCCGGCGGTCGAAGTCGCGGTCCATCCGGCGCTGCGCACGCACGCCGGGGGCGACCGCGCCGCCGCTGAACTCGAACAAGTCCAGCCAGTCGCGGGCCTTGTCCGGGTCCGCCATCGTGGCGGGCGACAGGTTCATGACCGCGGTCAGCGCGGCCTCGTACCGTGGCGGCAGCGCGATGCCCTTGGCGTCGAGGTCGTGCTCCCCGGCCGACAGCGTCCGCTGAAACTGGTCGAACCGGGCGTGTCCGGCCAGGAACACCGCCTTGCGCACCAGCCCGGGGTGCGCAAGCGTCAGCTCCTGGGCCACTCGCGAGCCCATCGACTGGCCGATGACGGCAGCGGGCTCGGACCCGAGCATCGTGATCAGGCCGGCGGTGTCGGCGACCAGGTCGCCGATGACCATGCCGTCAGGGCATTCCGACGACGGCGCGATGCCGCGGTTGTCGAAGGTGCACACCCGGAATCCGGCCGCGACGAGCGCGGGCACCTGGTGCAGCTCCCACACCCGCCCCGGGCTCCCGGTGCCCATGATCATCACGACCAGCGGACCCGCGCCTTTGACCTGGTAATTCAACGAGATTCCGTTGACCGACGCGACGGGCATACCCGATCCTTCTCCCTTATCCGCTGATTATGCTCATCCCAACCGTATGACATTTGCGCCATGGCGGTGGCGGCGAGCCGAGCGGTTCTCCTACAGTCGATGGGTAACACTGCCGTACGGACGCGCTTGGCGCGGACCGGTGCCGCCGTGATACAGCTAGGCCGCTCCATCCGGAGCCGTTCGAGTAGAACACCGATCGGGAGGAACGACATGGCCACCAGGGGAACCAACGACATCGCCGACGAGGACCTGGAGCCGCTCGCCGACGAGACCGCGCGCCAAGCGCAGAAAGTCGTGGCCGCCTACGCTGGGGACGCCGACGAGTGTCGGATGCTGCTGTCGATGCTCGGCATCGGCCCCAGCCACAAAGTCGACTGACATCCCGCGCCGACCCGAAAGACCCGTGGACGAACCCAGCGTCACCCCAGCCCAGACCGAGCCCGACTGGACGCAGTCGGCAGGCCCCGAGTTCGTGGTGGTCGCGAACCGGCTCCCGGTCGACTTGGAGCGCCTGCCCGACGGCAGCACCCGGTGGAAGCGCAGCCCCGGCGGACTGGTGACCGCGCTGGAGCCGATCCTGCGCCACAACAACGGCGCGTGGATCGGCTGGCCGGGCGTTCCCGACGCGGAGGTGGACCCGTTCGTCGAGGACGGGGTCGAGCTGCACTCGGTGCGACTGTCGGCCGCCGAAGTCGCCGACTACTACGAGGGTTTCTCCAACGCCACGCTGTGGCCGCTCTACCACGACGTCATCGTGCGCCCGGAGTACCGGCGCGAGTGGTGGGCGGCATACGTCGAGGTGAACCGCCGCTTCGCCGAGTACACCGCGAAGATCGCCGCGGAGGGCGCGACGGTCTGGGTGCAGGACTACCAGCTGCAGCTGGTACCGAAGATGCTGCGAATGCTGCGGCCCGACCTGACAATCGGCTTCTTCCTGCACATTCCGTTCCCGCCGGTCGAGTTGTTCATGCAGATGCCGTGGCGGACGGAGATCATCGAAGGCCTGCTCGGGGCCGACCTGATCGGCTTCCACCTTCCCGGCGGCGCGCAGAATTTTCTCTATCTCGCCAAGCGCCTCGGCGGACACGGCACTTCGCGCGGCACGGTGGGCGTGCGAGTGCGGTTCGGCGTGGTGCAGGTGGGCTTCCGCGCGGTGCGGGTCGGCGCGTTCCCGATCTCCATCTCCTCCGGCGAGCTCGACGAGCTCTCCCGCAGGCGCAGCACTCGCGATCGCGCCCGGCAGATCCGGGCCGAGCTGGGCGACCCGAAATACGTTCTGCTCGGGGTGGATCGGCTCGACTACACCAAGGGCATCGACGTGCGGCTGGCCGCGCTGGAGGAGCTGCTGGCCGAGGGCCGCATCGACCGGGAGAACACGGTGATGGTGCAGCTGGCCACGCCGAGCCGGGAACGGGTCGACAGCTACATCCAGATGCGCGGCGACATCGAACGCCAAGTCGGCCGCATCAACGGCGAGTTCGGCCGGGTCGGCCACCCCGTGGTGCACTACCTCCACCGACCGGTGGTCCGCGAGGAGCTGATCTCGTTCTTCGTCGCCGCGGACGCGATGCTGGTGACTCCCCTGCGCGACGGCATGAACCTGGTCGCCAAGGAGTACGTCGCCTGCCGCAGCGACCTGAAGGGCGCACTGGTGCTGAGCGAGTTCACCGGCGCCGCGGGCGAGCTGCGCCAGGCCTACCTGTGCAACCCGCACGACCTGGACGACGTCAAGGACGCGATTTCCGAAGCGGTGCACCAAGATCCGGAAGCGGGCAGGCGTCGCATGCGCTCGCTGCGCCGCCAGGTCCTCACCCACGACGTAGACCGCTGGGCCCGCGCCTTCCTCGAAGCCCTGTCCCACAACGACATAGCGGGCAGCGCCCTGCTTCCGGACCTCGACCTCCCCCATTAGCCCCGAGCGCCCGCATCCCCCACACCCGTTTCGCGCGGCTACACCCGCAGCTGCGGGGGTAGACGCGCGAAACGGGTGTGGATCAGTGGGGCGGCGGGGGCGGCGGGGGCGCGGGCGGGAGGAAGACGTCGTCGAGGGTGACGG
>JABFVX010000506.1 GCA_013362555.1 Mycobacteriaceae bacterium | reverse complement strand
ACGATCGGGCCGCCGCTGCCCGGAGTTCAGACCCTGATCCACGACGACCGACTGCGCCCCGCGCCGCCCTGCGGTGCAGGTGAGCTCTACCTCGGCGGCCCCCGCGTGGCGGACGGCTACCGCGGCAGGCCCGGCGACACCGCCGATCGTTTCGTCGCGGACCCGCGGGGCGGCGGCGGCCGCGTCTACCGCACCGGGGACCTGGTGCGCGCCGCCGCCGACGGCGCGCTCGAATTTCTCGGCCGCAGCGACGAGCAGCTCAGCCTGCGCGGCAGGCGAGCCGAACCCGGGGAAGTGGAAACCGCGTTGACCAGCCTGCCCGATATCCGCAGCGCGGCGGTCACCGTCCGGGACGATCCCCGCGGCGCGCGACTGACCGGCTACGTGGTCGCGACGCCCGGAGTCCGCCTCGACCATGCCGACATCACCCGGCGGCTGCGCGAACTGCTGCCCGCCGCCCTCGTGCCCGCGCAACTGGTCGACATGGACCGACTGCCGCTCACGGCGCGCGGCAAACTCGACCGCACCGCACTGCCCGCCCCCGGCGCCCCACGCCGGCCGTTCCGGGCCCCCGAGACCGAGATCGAACGCCTCGTCGCCGCACACTTCGCGGCCGCCACCGGCGCCGGGCGCGTCGGCCGCGACGACGATTTCTTCGAGCTCGGCGGCAATTCCCTACTCGGTGTGTCCGTCTCGGCGGATCTGGCCGCCGCGACGGGACTGCCGGTCACGGTCCGCTGGCTCTACACCGCACCTACCCCGCGGGAGCTCGCCGCTCGCCTCGAGGGGGCCGAGTCCGACGGCGACGACGCGCTCGGGGTGGTGCTTGCCCTGCGCCGCGGCGGATCACGCCCCCCGCTGTTCTGCGTCCATTCCGCGGTCCCGCTGGCGTGGTGCTATTCGGGGCTGGCACGCGAGCTCGTCGACCGCCCCGTCTACGGCCTGCAAGCCCCCACCCTGACAGGCAGCCCGAGCGCAGGCGCGCACATCGACGACCTCGCCGACAGCTACGCCGACGAGATCCTGCGAATCCAGCCGACCGGCCCCTGCCACCTGCTCGGCTGGTCGCTGGGCGGACAGATCGCGCACGCGGTCGCCATCCGGCTGCGGGCGCGCGGCGCCGTCGCCACATTGGCGATGCTCGACAGCGTCGTCGTCCCCGACGGCGTTGCGGCCCCGCCGCCGCCGCGCATGCGGGACCTGCTCACCCACCTGCTCGGCGACGAGCCCGACGACGCCGACGCACTGCCCGACGTCTCCGCGGACGAGGCAGCCGCCGAACTCGCGCGAGCAGGCGCGTCCTTCGGCACCGGCCTGACCGCCGAACAACTGACCAGGCTGCATCGCGGCTACGCCGACGGCGTGCGGTTGGCGCACGGCTACCGTCCCGGCGTCTTCCCCGGAGACCTGCTCTACTTTTCCGCCACCCGCGGGGTCACCGCGTCACTGGACGCACGAATGTGGCGGCCCTTCGTCGCGGGCGCCCTGGCCGAGCACCCGGTCGAGGCCACCCATGCCCAGCTCTGCAACGCCGACGTCGTGCGGGTCATCGGGCCACTGCTCGACACCCATCTCACCCGTGCGGACCGCCGATGAGGACCGGGGAACGTTCGGGAGTGCAGTGGTGCAATGTCTACGCCGAGCCGGACCGGTGGCGGCGACAGGATCCAACCGCCGCGGTGCTGACCCGGTGGATCGCCGACCACCTGTTCCTGCCGCACCCGCAGCTGGGCAGGCCGGGACCGGTCTGCCCGTTCGTGCGACACAGCGCCAATCGACAACTGCTCTGGGCCGGGTGCGCCCCGTCCGGTGCGGCACTGTCCGAGTCGCGGCTGCACCGGATCGTCGACGACGCGAGCGAGCTGTACCGCGAGCTGCGCCGCGAACGGCCCACGGACTCCCGACTCCTCACGGTGATTTCGGCTTTCCCCGGGCTCACCAGCTACGACGTCATCGATTCTGTGCACCGGGACCGCAAGTCCGAGGTCGTTGCCGACGGCCTGATGCTCGGTCAGTTCTATCCGGGCTGCCCGGTCCCCGGCCTGTGGAACCGCGAGTTCCGGCCATTGCAGGCGCCGGTGCCCATGCTGGTGCTGCGGCCCATGATGAGCACCGATTTCCCGTTCCTGGCGGCGCGGACCGAGTGGCTGGACGCGTACCTGACCCGATTCGCCCCCGATCTGCCGCGCCGACTGCGCCACTCGATAGCTGAAAGCATGCTGGTCACCGGAGACGCTGTCGACGACATCACGGGACTGCGGGCGCACGCCGCCGACGAACACGCCAAGTGAATACCGAAATGCCGGCTTCGCTCGGTGATACTCCACGTATGCACCGGACTATTCGATACCTGGGCGCCCTCGCCATTGCGTTAACTGCACTGTTGCCATTTCCGAAGGCCGCGGCCGGGGCCGCGATCGTCGACGTGCGCCCGCTCGGAGGCCGCCAGTTTCAGGTGCTCGTGTACTCCCAGGCCATGAACAAGACGGTCCCGGTCTGGGTGTCGCATCCCGGCAGGCCCGCGCCCGCGCTGTATCTGCTCAACGCCGTCGACGGCGGCGAATCGGGCGGACCGTGGACTGCCCGAACCGACGCCGCCGCCTTTTTCGCAGACAAGCCGGTCAACGTGATCCAGCCGATCGGCGGGCGCGCGTCCTACTACACCGACTGGCGGGCCGACGACCCGGTGCTGGGCCGCAACAAATGGTCCACGTTCCTGCGGCACGAACTGCCCCCGCTGCTGACGACCCGGTTCGGCATGACCGACGCGCAAGCTGTCGCCGGGACCTCCATGTCGGCCACCGCGGCGTTGAACCTGGCCATCGAATCGCCTGGACGCTACCGCGCGGTGGGCTCGTTCAGCGCCTGCCCCCGCACCAGCGACGTCGCCGCAAGCGCGCTCGTGCGGTCCCAACTGGGACTGTTCGGCGCGAACGCCGACAACATGTGGGGAGCCTTCGGGGCCTGGGGCGCCCACGATCCCGTCCGCAACGCCGCCCGACTGCGCGGCACGGCGCTCTACGTCTCCTCGGGCGACGGGGCGCCCGGAATTCATGACGTTCTCACCGACCCGTCGATAGCGGGCGATCCGGTTCGGCTGGCCGACCGCCTCCTGGTGGGCGGAGCCATGGAATCGGTCGTGCGAAGCTGCACGTCGTCACTCACGGCCCGCCTGGCCGAACTCGGCATCCCAGCCGCCGTGGTACGCCGCCACGGCACCCACGCGTGGCCCTACTGGCAGGACGACCTGCACGCGTCCTGGCCGTTGTTCGCGGCCGCGCTCGGCGTGTGACACTACATTCGAAACAGAACCGCGAACCTTTCCGATAAGTGGATACGACCGTTGGACAATCGACATCCCGACGAAAGGAAGAGCCATGGTCGGCAATGTGATCAACGTCGGATCGGACATTCTCGTCCACGTATTCGGGTTCGGCCGCGAGACAGCGCTCGTGATTCTCGGGCAGGTCGTCAAGGGATTGGGGATGCTTTGATGTGGAAGTAACGTCTCCAATAGTCCTGAATGCGTCCTTCATTCAATCAGGTTGAATGAAGGACGCATTCAGGAGACCGGGGGCGGGAATTCGAGGAATGTGACTCCTGCGTCTTCGTGGATGCGGCGCGCCAGCGGCGACGCGGTCCGGGCCGACACGATCACCGCCTGCCCCGATTCGGCCAGGAATCGGGCGATGTGGGCCAGGCGCCGGTGCCGTTCTTCGCCGTCGGCGGCGGAGGTCCCGAGATCAGCGTTGAGGCCGTCGTCCAGGGCTGCCTCGTCCAGGATGAACGCGGGCCTGCCGGACTCGCCGAGAAGATCCGCCGCGAGCGCCTGCGGCGGTGTGGCGGGTGCACCGACACACCACACCGTCGCGCCGGACGCCGACCGGCGTGCGGCCCCGGACGTGTCGGACGCGTCGGATTCGCCGGGCCGCATCGACGGCAGCACCATGCCCGCGGCGACAGTACCGTTGGTGTCCGGGTCGATCAGGATGAACGAGCCGGTGCCCGGGATGCGCGTGTATTCGTCGACCAGCAGCGGCTCACGGGTGCGCAGCGCGACCCTGCCGAGTTCGTTGAGCCGCAAGGCGGTCGCGGTGCGGTCGCGGTGCAGCGTGTTCACGTCGAGACGATAGGCCAGCGACTCCACCTCGGCCCGGGTCGTTTTCGTGGTGTGCTTCACGAGATACTGCCGGCCCGCGGCCAGGTGCTGTTCGTCGGCCATCCAACACACGACGGCGTCGAATCGTCGGCACACCCGGGGCCGGTTGGCTGTGCGGGCGATGAGGTCGCCCCGCGACACGTCGACGTCGTCGGCCAGCTCGACCGACACAGCCATCGGCGGAAATGCCTCGGGCACCGGGCCACTCGGTCCGTCGATAGCCTGGATCCGGGTGGTCTTCCCGCTGGGCAGCACCACCACCTCATCGCCCGGGCGCAGAACGCCGCTCAATACCGTGCCACCGTAGCTGCGGTGATCCGGATGGTCGCGCGCCTGCGGGCGGATCACGTACTGCACCGGGAAGCGCATGTCGATCAGGTTGCGGTCGCCCGCGATGAACACCTCCTCGAGATGCGTCAGCAGCGTGGGGCCGTGATACCAAGGCGTGTGCGGCGACGGAACGACGACATTGTCGCCGTGCAGCGCCGACATCGGAATCGTCATGACGTCGTGCACGCCCAAACGTGCCGCGAAATCGTGGAATTCGTCCTTGATCGCCCCGAACCGCCCAGCGTCCCACCCCACCAGGTCCATCTTGTTCACCGCCAGCACCAGGTGACGCACGCCCAACAGCGAGGCGAGGAAGGCATGGCGGCGCGACTGCTCCATCAGCCCGTGCCGGGCGTCCACCAGCACGACCGCAAGCTGGGCCGTCGAGGTCCCGGTCACCATATTGCGGGTGTACTGCACATGCCCCGGGGTGTCCGCGATGATGAACTTCCTTCTCGGGGTTGCGAAATACCGATACGCCACGTCGATCGTGATGCCCTGCTCCCGCTCGGCCCGCAGGCCGTCGGTCAACAGCGACAAGTCGGTGAAGTCGTCCCCCCGAGCCTTGGACGTCTGCTCCACCGCGGCGAGCTGATCCTGCATCAGCACTTTCGAGTCGAACAGCAGCCTGCCGATCAGAGTGGACTTTCCGTCGTCGACGGATCCGGCCGTGGCGATGCGCAGCAGCGTCGACATCAGAAGTAACCCTCTCGTTTGCGGTCTTCCATGCCCGCCTCCGAGATGCGGTCGTCAGCACGGGTGGCGCCGCGCTCGGTCAGCCGCGACGCGGCCGTCTCCGCCACGATGTCGGCGACCGTGGCCGCCGTCGACGGCACACACCCGGTGCAGGTCACGTCCCCGACGGTGCGAAACCGCACCGACTCCTCGAACACCGCCTCACCCGGCGCGGCAGGCATGTGCCGATGCACCGCGATGAGCATCCCGTCGCGGCGGAACACCGCCCGGCGGTGGGCGTAGTAGATGTCCGGCAGCGCTATCGACTCGGCGTCGATATAGGACCAGATGTCGTACTCGGTCCAGTTCGACAGCGGGAACACCCGGATGTGCTCGCCTGCGCGGTGCCTGCCGTTGTACAGATTCCAGACTTCCGGCCGCTGCGCCTTCGGGTTCCATTGGCCGTACTCGTCGCGGAAGCTGAAGACGCGCTCCTTGGCGCGGGCCTTCTCCTCGTCTCGGCGAGCGCCGCCGAAGGCCGCGTCGAAGCCGTGTTCGCGCAGCGCCCGGAGCAAGGTCGCGGTCTGCAGCGGATTGCGCGAGGGACCGCTGTCGACCACGCGGCCTGCGTCGATGTCGTCCTGCACAGCGGCGACGAGCAGCCGCACGCCGGTGCGTGCGACCGTGCGGTCCCGCGCGGCGATCACTTCGTCGAAGTTGTGGCCCGTGTCGATGTGCAGGACCGGGAAAGGCAGCCGGGCGGGCCGAAAAGCCTTGAGCGCCACGTGCAGCAGAACGATCGAGTCCTTGCCGCCGGAGAACAGCAGCACGGGCCGCTCGAATTCGGCGGCCACCTCGCGGACGATGTGGATCGCCTCGGCCTCCAATGACCGCAGGTGCCCGAACTCATAGCGGCCGGTTTCGGATGTCTCGGCGATGGTCACGGCTGACCCCTAACATGGTTGAGCAGCAATACGTTTCAGGTGGCGCCGTAGCGGGCCATGGCGGCCGCGACGGCGGCGGCGCACGAGCGGGCCTGCTCGCCGAACGCGTGGATCTGCGCGGCGGTGAGAGCGCGGAACGGCGCGACGGTCACCGCCATCGTCACCACCCCGTCGAGCCCCGCGACCGGGGCCGAGATCGTCGCGATCTGGTGCTGGTCGGCGGCGTCCAGCTCGGGCGGGAGAAAGTCGACCACGGTGAGGTCCGCGAAGGCGGCCGCCAGCCGGGACAGCAGCAGATCCGGTTCACCGTCGCTCCCGAGCGCGCGCAGGACGCTGTAGACGCGGACGTACTCGCGGGTCAAGCGCTCCACGACGAAGCCGCGCCGCCGAGTTTCGGCGAGCACCGCGAGCATCCGCTCGCGGAACGGCTCCGGAGCGGCGCCGAGCCGGTCGAGCCAGTCGCGCTGCGCCTGGTCCGGCGCCCACGCCACGAAATCCCGACCGAACGGCGCGACCAGCGGAAGGGTCAGTCCGCGCTCCAGGCGCGGCCCGGACAGCGTGTCCCCGACAGCGTCGATCACCACCAGCGACGCGTTCTCGCGCCGACTCAGCACGACATGGGACTCGGTGTCCTCGGCGAGGTGGCGCAACTGCCCGCGCGCCATCCGCAGCACCCCGCCCGCAGGCCGCGCGAGCGCGGAGATGGCAGGGCCCCACGAATACCCGGCGGTGTGCGACTCGCGCACCACCCAGTCGTGCTCGGCGAGCGTCGCCAGGATGGCGTGGCCGGTCGCCCTGGTGATCCCCAGGCCGCGGGTGATCTCGGCCAGCGTGAAGGTGCGATGCGGCTGCGCCGCAAGCAGTTCCATCACCGCGATGACCCGCTGGGTCGGCGGCGACGGTGTCCGGCTCTCGCGCAGGTCCGATTCAGACGTCACATTTTCGAACGATACGTCGATTATCCGACGTCAGCAAGTGTCAATCCACACCTCCACACCCGTTGTGTGCGTCTACACCCGCAGCTGCGGGTGTAGACGCACACAACGGGTGTGACCTAAGGCGCACCGCGGCCACCATGGCTATTTGCACGACTACTGAAATTACGGCGCGCCCGAGTTGCACAAGACTGACCGGTTTGTTAAACACCTGACGGGCCTTTGCCCAAATATCACCGCCGAGGAAGGACAACGCATGTCAGGTCGCGGTTCGGTCACGTTGGTCGGCACGGCGTTGGCCGTCCTGATCGCATGCTCCGCAGGCGCCTACGTCCCGACAGCCGTCGGCGCACCGAGCACCGCCCACCCTCCGGCAGCCGCACCGGACCGCCCCGACAGCGCCGCCGCCCCGGATGACAAAGCCCCCATCACCGACTACATCATCGGCAGGCCGGCAAACTCGCCGTGGCGGCCGGTCCCCGACACGCGCGCGGCACAGCCCGTCCAAGTGGAGCGGCTGCACATGCCCGAGCCGACTCCGGACGTGGCGCCCATCGCCCCGCCGACGGGCGCGCTCCGCGTCGGCAACGAGGTCCGACCGGCGCCCGCGGGCATGTCCCAAGCGCAGATCGACCAACTCAACGGCCTCGCCGCCGGACTGGAAGCACGGATCTCGACCGTGGCTCGCTCGGTCGGCGTACCGGGTCCGCGGGCCGACAAGATGGCCGCCGCGGCCGTCGGCCCGGCCGCTGCGGGAGCGGCAGGCGGCTGCGCGGTCGGAGCGGCCGCCGGGGCGATCATCGGCATCCCGCTCGGAGGAGTTCTGTTTTCCTGGATCACCTCGCCGCCGCTGGCCGCAGGCGGATGCGCGCTGGGGGGCGGCCTCGCAGGCGCTACCGGACTCCTCGGCGGAGCCGCAGGCGAGGCCCACTGACCGTCGCGCCCTGGAGTCAGTCGCGCTCACCGAGTTCGAGCCCCACCGCGGCATCCAGCAACTCCCGGGCCCGCTCCAGCGTGACCGTGCCGCTGTGCCACCGCTGGCTGAGCCCCTCGACCAGAGCCGTGAGGCGTTCCGCCGCGTCGATGCCGGAGCCCGTGCTGGTGCCGGTGGCGCAGCCGATCAGCACCGCGAGGTCGGCGATCCAGGCCTCGGTGGTCGTCCGCAGCGGTTCCCGCAGGTCCTCGTGGAATACCGCACTGGCGCGCAGCTCGCCCCAGGCAACGCTGTTGTCGTGGACGTCGTCGCCGGCGTGCAGTTCCGCCAACACCATGGCGCGGACTCGGGAACGGGGATCGCCGTCGCCGAGTTCGGCGTCGGTGTAGCTCACGGCGCGTTGGTTGACATGGTCGAGAGCAGCGCGCAGCAAGCCCGCGCGGTCTCGGAAATGGTAGTAGATCAGCGCCGTTGACACCTCCGCCGCGGCAGCGAGCTCCTCGACGCGCAGGCCGCGGACCCCGTCGCGGGCAATCACGCGGACGGCGGCTTCCAGAATCCAGGTTCTGCGCTTCGACACGAATCCTCACAATAGGGCGGTGGCTACATCGCGGGTTGCTGCTGGGTGGTGCAGTGAATCCCGCCGCCTCCCGCGGCGATCGCATCGATGCCGACCTGCACGACCTGCCGACCGGGGAACAGCGATTCCAGGGTGGCCCGGGCGGCCGCGTCCGCGCCGGGATCACCGAACTCCGGCGCAATCACCGCGCCGTTGCAGAGATAGAAATTGACATAGCCCACAGCGAAATCATCGCCGGCGGCGGCCATCCGGATGGTCTCGGGCCCCTCCAGCGTCACCACTCGAAGCGAGCGGCCGTTGGCATCGGTAGCCGAACGCAGGATGTCCAGATGGCGGCGAGTGACGTCGTAGTCGAACGAGGCCTCGTCATTGTCCAGGCCTGCCACCACGACACCGGGCCCAGCGAATCGGGCGTAGAAGTCAGTATGCCCGTCGGTGATGTCGCGGCCCGCGATGCCGGGCAGCCAGATCACCTTCTCGATGCCGAGCAGGTAGGCCAGTTCCTCCTCGACGTCGTGCTTCGTCCAGCCGCGGTTGCGATTGGAATTGAGCACGCAGCTCTCGGTGATGATCGCCGTGCCCGCGCCGTCGACCTCGATGGCGCCGCCTTCGAGGACCAGATCGGTGCCCAGCCGCTCGACCGCCGCCCGGCCGGCAACGAACCGGGCGACACGGGCGTCCGCGCGGTGTGCCTGCTTGCCGCCCCAGCCATTGAAGTTGAAGTCGACCCCGGCGCCTCCGTTCGCGCCGGTCACGAACACCGGGCCGCTGTCACGCATCCACAGGTCGTCCAAGTCGGCGGGGACCAACTCGACAGCAGAGCCGCCCAGCACCCGCTGCGCCAAGCCCACCTCACTCGGCCGCACCAGCATCGACACCGGCTCG
>JABFVX010000540.1 GCA_013362555.1 Mycobacteriaceae bacterium | reverse complement strand
GCCTCCGCCGGAGGTGATCGCGTACAACTCGTCATCCTCATCGACGATGAGCGCACCGACCAGACTTCCTCGACGAGGATCGTACTGAATGGTCAACACGCCCTTGCCGCCGCGGCCCTGCGACGTGTACTCCTCGATCGCCGTGCGCTTGGAATACCCGCCCGCGGTCGCCACCAACAGGTAGGTGCCGTCGCGAACCACGTTGAGCGACAGCAGTTCGTCTTCGGCATTGAACCGCATGCCCTGGACGCCGGACGTGGCGCGGCCCATCGGGCGCAGCGCGTCGTCGGTGGCGGAGAAGCGAATCGACTGCCCCTGTGCCGAGACCATCAGCAAGTCGTCCTCGGCCGAGCACAGCACCGCGCCGACGAGTTCGTCCTCGTCGCGCAGGTTGATCGCCACGATGCCGCCGGAGCGGTTGGAGTCGAAATCGACCAGCTTCGACTTCTTCACCAACCCGTTGCGGGTGGCGAGCACCAGATACGGAGCGTCCTCGTAGGAATGGATCTGAATGATCTGCGCGATCTTCTCGTCGGCCTGGAACGCCAGCAGGTTGGCGACGTGCTGGCCGCGTGCGGTGCGGCTCGCCTCCGGCAGGTCGTAGGCCTTCGCCCGGTACACCCGGCCCTTGTTGGTGAAGAACAGCAGCCAGTCGTGGGTCGAGCAGACGAAGAAGTGCTTGACGATGTCGTCCTGCTTGAGACCCGCGCCCTGCACGCCCTTGCCGCCGCGCTTCTGGCTGCGGTAGAGATCGGTCTTCGTGCGCTTGGCGTAGCCGGTCTCGGTGACCGTGACCACCACGTCCTCGCGGGCGATCAGGTCCTCGTCGGCGACCTCGCCGTCGGCGGCGATGATCTTGGTGCGGCGGTCGTCGCCGTACTTCTCGACGATCTCGGCGAGTTCTTCGCGCACGATCGCGCGCTGGCGCTCCGGCTTGGCGAGAATGTCGCGCAGGTCGGCGATTTCGGCCTCGATGCGGGTCAGCTCGTCGATGATCTTCTGGCGCTCCAGCGCCGACAGGCGCCGCAGCTGCATGTCCAGGATGGCGGTGGCCTGGATCTCGTCGATGTCGAGCAGCCGCATCAGGCCGGTGCGGGCCGTCTCGGTGTCCGCGGCGCGGCGGATCAGCGCGATGACCTCGTCGAGCGCGTCGAGCGCCTTGACCAGGCCGCGCAGGATATGGGCCCGCTCTTCGGCCTTGCGCAGCAGGTACCTGGTGCGCCGGATGATCACTTCCAGCTGGTGGTTGACGTAGTGCCGGATCATCTGGTCCAGCCGCAGCGTGCGCGGCACGCCGTCGACGATGGACAGCATGTTGGCGCCGAACGTGGTTTGCAGCTGGGTGTGCTTGTAGAGGTTGTTCAACACCACCTTGGCCACCGCGTCGCGCTTGATGGTGACCACGATCCGCAGGCCGACGCGGTCCGAGGACTCGTCGTGGATGTCGGAGATGCCCGCGATCTTGCCGTCGCGCACCTGGTCGGCGATGGCGTTGATGAAGTTGTCCGTGTTGACCTGGTACGGCAGCTCGGTGATGACGAGGGTGGTGCGGCCCTTGTTGTCCTCTTCCACGGCGACAACGCCGCGCATCTTGATCGAGCCGCGGCCGGTGGAGTACGCGTCGTGGATGCCCTGCGACCCGACGATCAGGCCGGAGGTCGGGAAGTCCGGGCCCTTCACCCGTTCCATCACGGCCGCGAGGGTGGACTCCTCGTCCGCCTCGTGGTTGTCCAGCGCCCAGTAGATCGCGTCGGCGAGCTCGTTGAGGCTGTGCGGCGGAATGTTGGTGGCCATGCCGACCGCGATGCCGTTGGAGCCGTTCATCAGCAGGTTCGGCACCCGGCTCGGCAGCACGACCGGCTCTTGCGTCTTGCCGTCGTAGTTGGGGATGAAATCGACCGTCTCGTGGTCGATTTCGCGCAGCATCTCCATCGCCAGCGGCGTCAGGCGGCACTCGGTGTACCGCATCGCGGCTGCGCCGTCGTTGCCCCGGTTGCCGAAGTTGCCCTGCGGGTCCACCAGCGGATAGCGCATCGACCACCACTGCGCCATCCGGACCAGGGTGTCGTAGATGGAGGAGTCGCCGTGCGGGTGGTAGTTGCCCATCGTGTCGGCGACCGGGCGGGCCGCCTTGACGTAGCCGCGGTCCGGCCGGTAGCCGTTGTCGTACATCGCGTACAGCACGCGCCGGTGCACCGGCTTGAGGCCGTCGCGCACCTCGGGCAGCGCGCGGCCCACGATCACGCTCATCGCGTAGTCGATGTAGCTGTTCTGCATCTCCTGCTGGATGTCGACCGGCTCGACGCGGTCGCCCGCGCCGTCCGTCGGAGGCAGCGTGGTGTCGGTCATGAAGTCTCCTTGCTCAAAGGCGTTCGGCAGGCGTCGGCAGCGAGGCACATCCGGATGTCACGGCCGGACATCCCGGGCCTCGCGGCGAAGCCACCTAGATGTCGAGGAAGCGGACGTCCTTGGCGTTGCGCGTGATGAAGCTGCGACGTGCCTCGACGTCCTCGCCCATCAGCACGCTGAACAGCTCGTCGGCCGCGGCGGCGTCGTCCAGGGTGACCTGGCGCAGCACCCGGATCGCCGGGTCCATGGTGGTCTCCCACAGCTCCTTGGCGGTCATCTCGCCCAGACCTTTGTAGCGCTGGACGCCGTCGTCTTTGTTGATCTTGCGGCCGGCGGCCAGGCCCGCGTCCATCAACGCGTCGCGCTCGCGGTCGGAGTAGGCGAACTCCGGCCCGCCGCGCTGCCACTTGAGCTTGTACAGCGGCGGCTGGGCAAGGTACACGTGCCCGTGCTCGATAAGCGGGCGCATGAACCGGAAAAGCAGTGTCATCAGCAGCGTCGAGATGTGCTGGCCGTCGATGTCGGCGTCGGCCATCAGCACGATCTTGTGGTACCGCAGCTTGGCGAGGTCGAACTCGTCGTGGATGCCGGTGCCGAACGCGGTGATGATCGACTGGACCTCGTTGTTCTTGAGCACCCGGTCGATGCGCGCCTTCTCGACGTTGATGATCTTTCCGCGCAGCGGCAGGATCGCCTGGAACATCGAGTCCCGGCCGGACTTCGCCGAGCCGCCTGCCGAGTCGCCCTCCACGATGTAGATCTCGGAGCGGCTGGGGTCCTTGGAGCGGCAGTCGGCCAGCTTGCCCGGCAGCCCGCCGATGTCGGTCGGGCTCTTGCGGCGCACCATCTCGCGCGCCTTGCGGGCGGCGATGCGCGCCTGTGCCGAGGAGATCGCCTTGGTGACAATGGTCTTGGAGTCCGCCGGGTTGGACTCGAACCAGTGCGCCAGATGCTCGTTGCACGCCTTCTGGACGAAGGACTTGACCTCGGTGTTGCCCAGCTTCGTCTTGGTCTGGCCCTCGAACTGCGGCTCGCCCACCTTGACCGACACGATGGCCGCCAGGCCCTCGCGGATGTCGTCGCCGGTGAGGCTCTGGTCTTTCTCCTTGAGAAGCTTCTTGTCCTTGGCGTACTTGTTCACCACGGTCGTGAGCGCGGCGCGGAATCCCTCTTCGTGGGTGCCGCCCTCGTGGGTGTTGATGGTGTTGGCGAAGGTGTGGACCGACTCGGAGTAGCCCGCGTTCCACTGCATGGCCACCTCGAGCTCGTGCCCGGTGCCCTTCGCCGTGAAGCCGACCACCGAATTGTGGATCGGCGTCTTGGTGCGGTTGATGTGGCGGACGAAGTCCTCCAGGCCGCCGGGATAGTGGTAGGTGCGGGACTTGACCTTGTGCGGCGCGCCGTGCTCGGCGGCCTCGCGGGTCTCTTCCGCGGACTTGGGCGCCTCGGCGGTCTCGCTGACCCGCTCGTCGGTGACCTCGGCGTCGGAGACGCGCTCGTCGGTGAGGGTGATGGTGAGCCCCTTGTTCAGGAACGCCATCTCCTGCAGCCTGCGCGCGACCGTCTCGAAGTTGTAGTCGGTGGTCTCGAAGATCGTCGGGTCCGCCCAGAACCGCACGGTGGTTCCGGTGCGCTTGGTCGGCGCGCCCTTCACCAGCTCGTCCGGCTTGGCGTCGCGGTAGCTCTGAGTCCAGTGGTGGCCGTCGTGGTCGATCTCGACTTCCAGCCGGGTGGACAGCGCGTTGACCACGGAAATGCCGACGCCGTGCAGACCGCCCGAGACGGCGTAGGATTCGCCGTCGAACTTGCCGCCCGCGTGCAGCTGGGTGAGCACCACCTCGACCGTCGGAACTCCGGTGGCGTGCATGCCCGTCGGGATGCCGCGGCCGTCGTCGACCACCTCGACGCCGCCGTCAGCGAGCAGTTTCACATCGACGCGGGACGCGTAGCCTGCCATCGCCTCGTCGACGGAGTTGTCGACGACCTCCCAGATGAGGTGGTGCAGACCGCGTTCGCCGGTGGAGCCGATGTACATGCCGGGGCGCTTGCGGACCGCCTCCAGACCCTCGAGCACGGTGATGGATGAAGCACCGTAGTCCTGCTTGCCGGTCTTGGAGCCGGAGTTGGTGGAGTCTTGGGCAGCCACGGGTGGGTTGCTCTCCTTACTTGCTTAAGACCGCGCCCGCCCCCCACTGGTCCATGGCGCCGGTGCGGCCCGACCGATCAGGGAGGCGGACAGTCTCACCGCCAGTTACTCCCCCATCCTACTGGTAGGCCCGACACACAATGCGCCTATGACACCCCTGACGCGCCCGTGGACGCGAAAACTCGAATAACTCCCCTAGAGATTGAGGCCTGGACTCATCCGCGCGCCGTCAGGACGAACTGAGCACCGGCGGCAAGGACGCCTCCCGCAGCGTGGCGGAAACCGTCACCGCTCCTCCTCGGGATAGCCGAAACGGAGATGATGGGTGGCCGTTTCGGCGCCGCCGACCCGCAGCGTGCTCACTACCCGAGGATATCCGGTGGCCACCACGGTGTACTGGCCCTCCGGCAGGTCGGAGAACATGTACTCGCCGTCGTCGTCGGTGTGGGTGACGCCGATCAGCGCGCCCGCGCTGTCGAGCAGACTCACCCGGGCATCCGCCACCAGCCTGCCCTCGTCGGTGTCGGCGACGCCAAGCAGCCGCGCCAGCCCGGGCAGCTCGACGTCCTGGGCGCACTGCCCGCCCGCGGGAACGGCGACCGCCGCCGCGACCGGTCGGAAGTGGTCGGCGCTGACCACGACGGTGTACTCGCCGCCGATGAGACTGTCGAGTCGATACTCGCCGTTGTTCGCGGTGACAGTGGCCGACACCACTTCGCCCTCCGCGTCGGCGAGCGTGACCGCCGCTTCGGCCACCGGCGCGCCGCCGACCGCGCTGCGCACCTGGCCGCGCAGCAGTCCGGTGCCGGTCAGCGCCATGTCCACGATGGCCATCCCGGTCCCGAGCGACACCGACGCCGCCCGGGGCTGGTGGCCGTGTGCGGAGGCGATCAACACGTAGGAGCCCGGTCCGGGGGCGCGCAGCTCATACCGCCCGTCCGGCAGCGACACGGTGCGTCCGGCCTGACGTCCGGCAGGGTCGATCAGCGTCAGCGCCACCTCTCCGACGCGGCCGCCGCCCGAGCGGCGGATCTGACCGCGCACCGCGGGCTTGCGCATCGGCAGCGCCGCGCCGCCGGGCCTGCCCGGCGCAGCCCCGGCACTGTCGCCGGCGTCGCCGCTGCCTGTGCTGCCTGCGCTGTCGAGATCGTCGAACAGACCCAGAGCGTCCAAGTCGACCAGCTCGGCGGGATCAGCCGGTTCAGCGGGGCGCGGAGCCTGCGTTCGCCGCTCCTGTTCGGCGTAGCGCTCCTCCAGGCCGGAACGGCCGCGCAGCGGGATTTCCCGCAGGAAGCACAGGAAGACGAACGCCGCCCCGAGCACCCCCGCGGCGGCCAGGAAGACCGGGCGCATCGCGTCGGCGAACCCGATGTGGAAGGGCCGCGCCTGCGCGGGAGTGAGCCGCTGGACGAACGACGAGTCCATGAGCACGCGTCCGCCGAGCCGCGTGCCGACGCCGTCGAACAACATGGACAGGAAGATCGCCGTGCCGAGGGTGGCGCCGATCTGGCGGAAGAACGTTCCGGCCGCCGACGCGACGCCGAGATCTCGTGCGGGCACCGCGTTCTGCATCGCCAGGACCAATGTCTGCAGGCAGTTGCCGAGGCCGACCCCGAAGACGAACATCCCCACGTGGGTGCGCGACAGCGCGGAATCCGCGTTGACGGTGGCGAGCACAAGCATCCCGGCCGCCATCACCGCGCTGCCGAGCAGCGGATAGATCTTGTAGCGGCCGGTACGGCCGATCAGCTGGCCGGAGACGATCGAGCCGACGGCGATGCCGGTGACGACCGGCAGCATCATCAGGCCCGCCTCGGTCGGCGATCTCCCTTTCACGATCTGCAGGTAGAGCGGAATCACCGAGAGCCCGCCGAACATCGCCATGCCGATGAGCACGCTCGCCAACGCCGCGACCGCCACCACGCCGGAGCGGAACAACCGCAGCGGAATCAGCGCCTCGTCGCCCAGCAGCGACGCCGCGACCATGAACAGCACCAGTCCTGCCAGCCCGGTGGCATAGCAGGTGAGGGCCTGGTCGGAGCGCCAGCCCCAGTCCCGCCCGTGCTCGGCGACCACCAGCAGCGGCACGACGCACACGCTGATTCCCACGGCTCCCCACCAGTCCACCCGCTGCTCGCGCCTGGTGTGCGGGAGGTTCAGCACCAGCCCGACGACCAGCAAGGCCACCGCCGCGATCGGAACGTTGACCAGGAACACCCAGCGCCACCCGGCGACGCCGAGAATCTCGGAACGGCCCGCGAGGAACCCGCCCACCAGCGGCCCGGCCACGCTCGCCGTGCCGAACACGGCGACGAACGAACTCTGATATTTCGCCTGCTTGCGGGGTGGCGCGATGTCGCCGATGGTGGCCACCGCCAACGACATCAGCCCGCCCGCGCCCAGACCTTGGACAGCTCGCAGCGCAGCCAGCTGCGACATCGACTGCGCCGCAGCGCAAGCCGCGGAACCTGCCAGGAACATCAGAATGGCCGCCACGAAAAGCTGTTTGCGCCCGTAGATGTCGGACAGCTTGCCGTAGAGCGGCGTGGACACGGTGGCGGCGATGAGATAGGCGGTCGTCACCCAGGCCTGCTGCTGCAACCCGTGCAGATCGTCGCCGATGGTGCGGATGGCGACGGAGACGACCATCTGGTCCAAAGCGGCGAGGAACACTCCCAGCATCAAGCCGAGCAGTACCGCGACCAGCCTGCCGCGGGTCAGCGCGGCGCCCGCCGGGCTGACCCTGGCCTCACCGAGTGAACGGTCGGCTTCCTCGAGTCGCATCGGCTCATCATGCACCAGCGCTATCAATCACTGGAACATTCATGACTCAAACACGCCGATGAGTCAGACTCGCGCGCGTTTACAACTTAACTTCCAGAATGACCCGTGACGTGCACTGAGCGCACGTCACGGGTCATTCTGGCCGCTAGCCGTAGGTGTCTCTGGGGCCGCGGCCTTTGATGTGACGCTCGCCCTTGCGCCAACTGGGGGCGGCGGGGCCGGAGATGCGCAGCGAGGTGACGACGCCCTGGCCGACGGCGGCGTTGATCTTCGCGAGGATCTGGGACTGCATCAGGCGCAGTTGGGTGGCCCAGGCGGTGGATTCCGCGGCGATGTGCAGGACGCCTTCCCGCAGCGTGGTCGGAGTGGCGTGGGAGGCGATGTCCTCGCCGACGACGGCCTGCCAGCGGCCGAAGACAGTGCCTTCGGCGACGCGGCCGGACCAGCCGCGGGACTTGGCGATTCGGCCCGTGAGCGCGCCGAGCGACTGGGGGTCGCGGTCGTCCGGGCGCGCGCCCGACCAGCCGGAGCGGCGCTTCCCTCCGGATCGGCCCGTCCGCACGGGCGAGGCGCGTCCCTGGCCGACCGCTTTGCCGCTGGCGCGAGCGGCCGCGCGGGCTTCCTCCAGGGCGCGTCGAGCCAAGTCGATGCCCTTCAGCTCCGGAGGCGGCTCACCCGACGTACCCGCAGACATGGCCGACAGCCTAATCGCCGCGGAGGTAGGAGCGGCGCGTGCCGGTGGAGTCGTCGGCGGCGACGCCGACCCGGCGGGCTTGGAGTTCCGCGGGCACGTCTTCCGGAACGGCCGCGGTGATCAGCACCTGTTCCGCGCCGACGGCGACCGTGGCGAGAGCGGTGCGTCTGCGGCGGTCGAGTTCGGCGAAGACGTCGTCGAGCAGCAGCACCGGATCGGTGCCGTGCCCGCGCAGCAGCTCGAAAGCGCCGAGCCGCAGCGACAGGGCGAACGACCATGATTCGCCGTGGCTGGCAAAGCCTTTCGCCGGTTCGGCGCCGAGCATCAGGTCCAGGTCGTCGCGGTGGGCGCCGACCAGGCACATGCCGCGTTCGAGCTCCTTGCTCCGGGCCTGGGCGAGCTCGTGCAGGAAGACCGCTTCCAACACGTCGACGTCATCGGGCTGCGGGGCGCGGGCCGGGTCCGCGAACTCCGGCGGCAGCCCGGCGGCGAAACTGGACCGGTAGCGCAGCGCGGCAGGCCGGGACTCCGGTGCGATCGCGGCATAGGCGGCCGCCACGTGCGGTCCCAGTTCCCGCACCAGTCGCAGCCGCTGGTCGAGCAGTACAGCGCCGTGCGCGGCGAGATGCCCGTCCCAGACATCCAGCGTCGCCGGCAGGTCCGTGCTCTTGCGGCCTGCGCTCTTGAGCAGCGCGGTCCGCTGGCGCAGCACCCGGTCGTAATCGGCCCGGACGGCGGCCATTCGAGGCAACCGAGTGGTGAGCAGCTCGTCGAGGAAGCGGCGGCGCTCGGACGGGTCGCCGCGGACCAGAGCGAGATCCTCCGGGGCGAACAGCACCGTCGACAGCACCCCGAGAATCTCGCGCGGCCTGCGGACCGGCGACCGGTTGATCCGGGCTTTGTTGGGCGACCCGGTGGCGAGCTCGATGTCGATAACCAGCTCGCGACCGGAGTTCACCACCGTGGCGCCCGCTCGGGCCGCCGACGCTCCGCGGCGGATGAGCGGCGCGTCGGCGGAGACCCGGTGCGAACCCAGCGTCGACAGGTAGCCGAGCGCCTCGAGCAGATTGGTCTTGCCGTTGCCGTTGGAGCCGACGAATACCGTTGCCCCAGCCGATAGTTCGATGTCTACGTGGTCCCACGACCGGAAGTCGCGCAGCGACAACGCGCGGACATGCACCAGGTCAGCCGGGCAGCCGGACCGGCATCAGCAGGTAGATGAACTCACTGTCCGGCGCCGTGTAGTTGCCGGACTCGTCCTGGGTGAGCTCGTCGACCCCGGCGGGACGCAGCACCGCGGGACGGCTCGGCGTGGTGAACCCGAAAGTGACCTTGTCGCTGCGCAGCGACTGGAGCCCGTCGGTGAGGTAACCGGGGTTGAACGCGATGGTCAGCGGCTCGCCTTGGAAATCGGCTTCCAGCCACTCCTCGGCACGGCCCGCGTCGTCGCCGCCCGCGGACAGCAGCAGGC
>JABFVX010000345.1 GCA_013362555.1 Mycobacteriaceae bacterium | reverse complement strand
GAGGCGGTCGCCGGCCTTTCCGACGTGCGGTGACCGTGAACCTCCGGAACGACCTGTGAGTTGGGTCGGGCGCACGCCGTGGGCCGTTCCGGAAGGGATGCCTTCGGCGCGCCGGTCCGCTGCGGGCGTCGGAGATGGTCAGATAGGGCTATGGCTGGAGGTGGCGTCGAGAAGTGGGAGCCGGGCAGGCTCTGGCGTGCGTGGGATGCGGACTGGGTGCTGGTCGGGCAGTGGGACTGCAAGCCGCCCCTGGACGACCTCGTCGAGGGCGGCGCCCTCACGGTCGACCATCCCAACGGATCCCGGCGGTCCTGGCTGGTGCGAGAGGGCGAGCTGATCGACCCGGCGACCGAGCTTCGGCGCATCGCCTGGTGGCCGAACCCCCGGCTCCGGAGCTGGTGACGTGGCGGGTCAGTCCGTGCGGCGAATCCTGGCCAGCCAGGCCGGACGATCCACGGTGCTGCCGATCGGGACGCCCAGTGCCGCTCCCACCTCGGCGACATGTTCGGTGATGCGGCCGCGGTAACGGGCCTGCCGCAGGCGTTCGACCGTCCAGCCTGCGGCGAAGGCGTCGCGAATGGCGGACTCCGGGATGGTCGGACCGAACCCGGGATCGACGTCGGACAAAGCCAGGACATAGACCAGGCCGTTCGGTTTGCACACTGCTCGCAGACTTCGCACATAGGCCGTCGGGTCGCCGTTGTCGTGCGCGAACACGTGGAACAGGGCACTGTCGACGATGGTGTCGAACCGCTGCTCGCCCGGGAGGTGAAGCGCGTCGGCCACCTCGAATCGCGCGGCGACGCCACGGCGTTCGGCGTTGGCCTGCGCATAGGCGATAGCGCTCGGAGACAGGTCGACGCCCACGACATCGTGGCCGGCATCGGCCAGGAGAATGGTGTGCTCGCCCGCTCCGCAGCCGACGTCCAATACCGAGCCGCTGATTTCGCCGCTGCGGGCCAGCTCGACGATCTCCGGCTGCGGTTCCCCGATCAGCCATGGCGCGGACTCGTCGTCGTACACCGCGTTCCACATTTCAACAGACTGTGTCATGACTCCACTGTGCAACCTCGAGCAAGCTCGAGGTCAAGCGAGCTCGGGTAAGCACTTTCCGGAAGTTCCGCCGCTCCGAACCGGATGTGCAAGAATGAATCACCTTTGCGAACATCGCATTTCGCAAATGTTCTCCGCACCGCTCGACTTAAGGAAGCCGCCATGACGGCAACTCTCGGCAGTTCGCACGATACTCGCGAAACATCCATCACAGCAGTCGAATTGGATACCGCAGCAGCTGCGGTCGATCAGATGTCGATGCCGGACCGCCTGGTTTTTCTCCAGTCGCTGCGCGACGGACCTGCACGCGCGCTGGGCGCGGGCGACAAGTGGTTGAACCTCGAGGGAGTCATCACGTTCTTCCGCAACTTCGGTCTGGGTGAACCGGGTACCTGGGTGTCCTGGGTCAACGCAGGCGTGCTGGAAGGCGTTGGGCGGGGGGTGGCACTGGCACTGGACGAAACCGCCGACGACTACGGCAATCCCGGGGCCCACGCGTGGGCGCAGTACTTGCGGCAGCTCGCCGCAGGCGAGCTGGCCACCGAATACGCACATGCGCAGGCGTGGAGCCTGGCCAAGAAGGTGGGCACCGACTACGGCGTCGCGCTGGCGGCCCGCCACGGTCTCACGCCGACTCCAGTAGAGCAGCGTTTCCTGCGGATAGCGGAGGCTTACAACTGGGCGATGGGCAACCGTGCGCCAGTCGACGCGCTGGTGGCGTTCGCCGGTTACCTGGACGACAAACTGGCGGGCATCGAGCCGTCCGCCGTGGACCGGCTGTTCTCGGTCGGCAGCGTCGACGGTGCCCGCCGCGGCTGCGAGATCGCATACGCGGCCGCGCTGATCGAGCCGAGCGCGGGCAGTTGGAGCCAGTTCCGTCCGCTGTTGGGCATGCTGCCCCCGATGTTCAACACGCTCTCGGACGACAAGCGCTGAAGAATCTGTTCCGAACGGCCCGTGAGCCGCGCTCGACGCGCTCACGGGCCGTCGCGAGCGGAAAATCGGGTTGCCGCCCGGATGGCCCTGCGGCACGCTGGCTCGGTGGCCATCTCACTTCCGCCTGACGTCTCGGCCAACATCGAGGAGGTCTTCGGCACGCGCGGCCGACGCTGGCTGGACGATCTGCCCGAGGTGGTGCGCGAGCGCTGTGCGGCGTGGGATTCGGTAGTGACGGGGGCCGGATTCGGCGGGGGCACACACTCTTACGTCGCGCCGGTGCGGCGGGCCGACGGTTCCGGCGCGGTGCTGAAAGTTCCCGTGGTGGACACCGAGAACGTGGGGGAGCCGACCGGACTTTTCTGCTATCGCGGCGAGGGCGCGGTGGAACTGTACGAGTTCGACCCGGCCACCGGGGCCATGATGCTGGAGTGGGCGCGGCCGGGCGTCGAACTGGTGACACAGCCGGGGTTCCCGAGCCTGGAGGGCGAACCGGCCAACATCGGGAAAGTCGAGATCGCGTGCGCGCTGTACCGGCGCCTGCGTCGCGCACCCGCGGACCTGCCTGCGACCTTCCCGGCGTTGCCTTCGGTTGCGGGCATCGTCGCCGAATGGGCTCGGACGTTCCCCACGCCGGAGCCGGAAGTCGAGCGCGTGATTCCCGGCGTCCTGCTGGACCGCGCGACACAGTGGTGTGAGCGATTGGCGAGGCCCGACGGCCCGCTGCTGGTGGTCAATCGCGACACGCACCTGGGCAACATCGTCGCAGCGGAGCGGGAACCATGGCTGCTCATCGATCCCAAGGCGTATCTGGGCGAAGCGGCGTTCGATGCCGGGTTCCTGGGAATGATCCAGGTTCAGAGTCAGCCCACGCCCGAGCATGCCGAGACGGTGATCCGCCGCACGGCGGCGGGTTTGGCGGTGGACCCGCAGCGGGCTCGCGGCTGGGCGTTCATGCGGGCGATGGAAGAAATCGTCTGGGCGATCGAGGACGAGGAACCGGAAGACCTGCCCCTTCATCTCGCGGTGGCTACGGCGCTAGCGTAACTTCACCGCCCCGCTGAGCTGCCGCGTTTCAGCCGTGCAGCGCGGCGATGGCCTTCTCGATGCGCCGCTCGGTCTTCACAAAGGCGTGACAGTGCTTCCAGAACGACCCACGAGTTGCGTTCAGCGCACCTCACGGGTCGTTCTGGACAGGTCTGTCGGGATAGGGGTCAGCTTGACAGGCCGACCAGTTCTGGCTCGTCATCGGGGGACTGGTTCTTGCGGCGTGACAGTGGGCTGGGCCACCAGATGCGGTCGGCGAGATCCAGGTTGAGCGCGGTGACCAGGATGGAGCGCACGATCAGGGTGTCCAGCAGCACGCCGAGCGCGATGACGATGCCCATCTGGGCGAACGCCACGATGGGCATGGTGGTGAACACGGCGAACGTGCCGGCCAGCACGAGCCCGGCCGAGGTGATCACGCCGCCGGTGGCGGACAGGCCGATCAGTGCGCCGCGCCTGGTGCCGAACTTCTTGGCTTCCTCGTGGACGCGCGACATGAGGAAGATGTTGTAGTCGATACCGAGCGCCACCAAGAACACGAACGTCAGCAGCGGCAGGCCCGCGTCGGCCCCGTGGAACCCGAGGGCGTGGAACAACAGTGTGCTCGCCCCGAGCGCGGCGAAGAACGACACCACCACGGTGAGCGTCAGCAACACCGGCGCCAGGATCGAACGCAGCAGCAGCATCAGGATCGCCATCACGACCACCAGGACGATCGGCACAATCAGCTTATTGTCGTGGGAGGCGGCGCGTTTGATGTCCAGGGCCACAGCGGTGTTGCCGCCCACTTTCGCGTCGGCGCCCTGGACGGCGTGCACGCGGTCTCGGACCCGGTCGATGGTGGCGTAGGCGGCCGCGCTGTCGGGGGTGTCGGCCAGGGTTCCTTCGAGATAGACCCGGCCGTCCTTCGGCGCGGACACCGTCGTCGCGGTGATGCCCGCGGTGTCGGCGAGCGCGTCGCGCACCGCCGTCGCGCGGTCCTGCTCGGCGATCACCACCACGGGACTTCCGGTGCCGCTGTCGAAATGGCGCTGCATCGCCTCGGACCCGAGCACCGCGTCCACCTTCTTGGTGAACGAATCCTGGCCGGCGATGCCGTCGGTATCCAGACCGAGCATCCCGAACGCCAAGACCACCAGCGCGATTCCGGTGCCGATCCACACTATCCGCGGCCGGACCGAGACCAGCTTGCCGATCCGGGACCACACGCCGGACGCGGTCTGGTCCTGCGTCCCGACGTTGGGGTGCCGCGGCCAGAAGATCCACCTGCCCGCGATCACGAGCAGTGCAGGCAACAGGGTCAGCATGGCCAGCAGCCCGATCGCGATGCCGATCGCGGCGACCGGACCGATGCCCGCAGTCGAATTCAACTCCGCGAACAACAGCGTGAGCAGCGCGATGATCACGGTGACGCCGCTGGCCAGCACGGCGGGCCCGGCCCGGTGCAAGGCGACTGCCATCGCCTCGTGCTTGTCCTCGTGGCGCCGGAGTTCCTCGCGATATCGAGCGATCAGCAGCAACGCGTAGTCCGTGCCTGCGCCGAACACCAGGATCATCAGGATGGCCGCGCTCTGCGCGTTCACCGTCAGCCCGAGCTTGGTCGCTCCGAACACCGCACTCTGCCCGATCACCAGGGCGATTGCGGCAGAGATCACCGGCAGCAGCCAGAGCATCGGACCATAGGTGGCCAGCAGGATGACGATCACGACCGCGAGCGCCGAGTAGAGCAGCATTCCGTCGATTCCCTTGAACGCCGCGCCCATCTCCGCCGCGTACCCGGCCGGGCCGGTGGGCAGGAACGACAGGCCCGACGGCCGGTCGACGGCCGCGTCCCGGATGTCTCCGACGGTGTTCGCCAGCTGATCCCAGCCGCCGTCGCCCATCCGGATCGGCACCAGGGTCTCGAGGGCCTGACCGTCTTTCGCCGGAATCGGGCCGAGCACCTTGTCGCTCGTCACGTGCGCAATGGACTTGAACTTCGCGGCGTCGGCAGCGGCGGCCGCCCGGTCCGCGTCGGTGATTCCGGAGGTGCGTTCGTAGACGATCACCACCGGGGCCTCGTCCGCGTTGCCGAACTTCTCCGCCTGCTTGTAGGCCTGCGTGGACTCCGCTCCGCCGGGCAGCCAGGCGACATTGTCGTTCTTCTCGGCCCCGGCAAGCTTGCCCGCGAACGCTCCCAGCGCCAGCAACGCCACCAGCCACACCCCCACGACAACCCATTTGCTGCGGCGGCCACAGGGAATTCGAGAAAGCCGACCGAGCAGGTCGGTCATATCGGGATCGGTTGGTGCGGACATGCGTCCTCCAGGTGGGCGTGCTGACCTTGTCACAGGCTGACTGTCGCTGGTGGGCGACCCCGAGCGCATCAGGGAAAACCCCGATTTCGAGCCGCGAGCGTCCGGAACCATTGACGTCCATGGCAACCCGCGGCAGTCGTCCGCATGTCCTGAATGACCCGTGACGTGCGCAGAGCGTACGTCACGGGCCATTCAGGACGAAACAGCGCGTGGAAACAAATCGGGGGAGCCGTTCGTTGACAGCATTACTCCGTACGACGTACATGGTGAAGGGGAACGTGCTGAGCACTCAAGCCGTCTATCTGCCGGATCGGCACATGTTCGCGTTGTGGACCTGGTCCGGTCGCGTCGGCGTGCCGCCCGACGTGGCCGGTCCGCGGGAGGAGGTCCCGCTGGCGGTGCCGGAGGGCGGCACGGTGGTCGTCGCAGACGTGCCGTGCGTGCTGTTGGAGCCCGCGGAGTTCGCCGGCGCCGACCTGTCCGACCCGGGGGCGTCCGCACTGGCCTGGCGTGCCGCGTTGGCGACAGACGACGTCGTCGCGCTGCCTGCCGCCGCGCATGCTGTCCCCAATGCGACCGCTACGGCCGTCGTCTCGGGGGAGCGGGCGGCGCAGGTGCTGCGCTCGACGCTGGAAATCGCGACCGAGCTGCGCTCGGCTTTGAAAGCCGAGCTGCGGCCCTATCAGGTGCGCGGCATCGGTTGGCTGCGCGAGGCGACCGGAGCGCACGGCGGCGCGGTGCTCGCCGACGAGATGGGACTCGGCAAGACACTGCAGACGATTGGATTCCTGCAGGGCCGCGCGGCGGACGGGCCCCAGTTGGTGCTGTGCCCTACGTCGCTGGTCGGCAACTGGGCACACGAGATCGCCCGCTTCGCGCCGGGACTGCGCCCGGTGGCGTGGCGTGGCGCAACGCTCGCCGCGGAGTCCGGCATGGTCGTCGTCGCCGGATATCCCGTGCTCCGATCGCACGGCGCCGTTCTAGCGGAACGGAACTGGGAAACGGTCATTTTCGATGAGGCGCAGGCGCTGAAGAATCCGCGGACGCAAGTCGCCAAAGCCGCGCGGGCGCTCACCTCGAACGCTGCCGTGGCGTTGACGGGCACCCCCGTCGAGAACCACCTCGACGATCTGTGGGCGCTGCTGAACCTTGTCGCACCGCGGCTCTTCGGCCACCGCACGCAGTTCCGCCGCCGCTTCGTCCGGCCGATCCACGACGGATCGGCCGACGCGGCCGCTCGGCTGCGCGATGCGCTCGAACCGGTGCTGCTCGCTCGCCGCAAAGCCCACGTCGCCGCCTCGCTGCCCGAGAAGATCCACACGGACCTGATCTGCGATCTCACCGCTGAGCAAGAACGGTGCTACGACCAGGTGCTGGACCGGGCGGTCGCCGATGGGTTCGGCGCAGGCGTGCAGCGGCACGGCCGGGTGCTTGCCGCCCTCACCGCGCTGAAACAGGTCTGCAACCACCCAGGCCTGGTCAGCGGCGACCTCGACGTGCTGGCGGGCCGCTCGGGCAAACTCGACCTGTGCACCGACATCATCGCCACCAATCTTGAAACAGACTCGCCGACACTGGTTTTCACCCAATATCGACAGACCGGCGAGCTGCTGGTGCGACATCTGCGCGAACAGTTCGGCCTGGACACACCGTTCTTCCACGGCGGGCTCAGCGCTGCCGAGCGGGACGCCGTCGTGGCCGGGTTCCAGGCAGATGACGGCCCGCCGGTGCTGATCCTGAGCCTGCGAGCCGCGGGAACCGGCATCACGCTCACCCGCGCGGCCGACGTCGTGCATTTCGACCGGTGGTGGAATCCGGCAGTCGAAGCCCAGGCGTCGGACCGGGCGCACCGCATCGGGCAGACCCGCACCGTCACCGTCACCACACTGACCTCCGGCACCACTGTCGAAGAGCACATCGCAGGCATGCACGAGCGCAAGTCCGCTCTCACCGATCTGTCGGATGCCGCGGGCATCGCCGCACTGGCGCGCCTGGACGACGGTGAGCTGGTGGAGACCCTGCGTCGAAAGAGAGCGGGCTGATGCCGGAATTCGGTTATACCGCATGGGGAATGGACTGGGTGCGGTTGGCGGAACCGCTGCGCGTGACCCGTCCGGAGCCGCTGCTGCCGCGGGCCAGGAGCATCGCCCGCAGCCTCGCCGTGCAGGCGGTGGTGGAGGGCCGCTGCGTCCGAGCCTCGATCCACCGCGGCAGCCAGGCGTCGGTCACGCACCTCGAGTTCGAGCCGATGACCGGGCAGGCGGCTGCCGCCATCGCCGCCGTCATCGGTCCCGACCCCTCGGTCCTCACCGACGACGACCACCGCGCCCTGGTCGCCGCGGGCGCCTCGCCCGCCCCGACGCTCGTCGCGGCGGACTGCTCCTGTCCCGCCCGCAAATCTCGCTGCCTCCATGTCCTCGCCACCCTCTACGACCTCGCCCGACGTGTCGACGAAACCCCGCACCTGGCTCTTGCCCTCCAGTCCTTCGGCGCCCCGCGCGCCACCGCCGGGTCCGCTCCGCGCTGGATCCCACTCACTACGCTCGACCCCGCTGCCTACTTCACGGTGCCGCGGATGTAGGCCGGGACTCGATCGCGGTGCGGTCAACGCTGGTGGACCGTGTAGTTCAGGTGCGTCACCCGTGGCGTGGTCTCCGCGCTGACCTGTTTCAGGGCAATGCGGCCCGCATCCACGCCCTCGAACAATCGGACGCCGGAGCCGAACAACACCGGCGACAGCGCGATCGAGAACTCGTCGATCAGACCGGCATTCAGGTACTCGAGGATTGTCGCGCCGCCGCCTGCGATGCGGACGTCGCGCTCGCCCGCGGCTTCGCGAGCCTGGTCGAGAGCGGTCTCGACACCGTCGTTGACGAAGTGGAAGGTCGTCCCGCCCGGCCGCTGCCAAGGGTCGCGCTGCTCGTGCGTCACGACGAACACCGACGTATGGAACGGCGCCTCCTCCGGCCACGCATGTTCGCCGGCGTCGAACATGCGCTTGCCCATGACGCTCGCGCCGGTGCGTTCGAACGTCCCGCGCACGATGTCGTTGTCACGCCCTTCCTCGCCGCCCGCACCGAGCCCGAGGCTTTCGCGGACGAACCGCTGCGGGAACATCCACCGCTGCAGCTCCATCCACTGCCTGCCCATCAGTTCCTCGGGGGACTCGGGCGCGATGAAGCCGTCCAGCGACATGGACACGCTGAAGAACACGGTGCTCGCCATCAGTGGCGCTCCTTTTCGGTGATCGCGGCAACATAGGCCGCGAGTTTGCTGAGTGTCTGTTCGCCGCCCTCGATCGCGCGGTACTCGGCTACCGCCTGGTCGCGCAGCACTTTGGTGGGGAACACGGTGTGCAGCTCGACCCTGGTCGCCGTGCCGTCGGCCGCGAAGGTCACGACCGACTCGAAGGCGTTCGGGTCGTGGCGGGATTCGCCGTGCAGCAGCGTGATCCGCTCCGGAGGGGTGATCTCCGTCCAGCAGATCCACTCCTGGTA
The DNA here is from genome assembly GCA_013362555.1 of Mycobacteriaceae bacterium. Classification (GTDB taxonomy): domain Bacteria; phylum Actinomycetota; class Actinomycetes; order Mycobacteriales; family Mycobacteriaceae; genus JABFVX01. Next base: position 16,499 of record JABFVX010000345.1, on the reverse strand, counting down.
GTCCGTCCCGTCCGGCCCGTGCAGCACGAAGTTCCATTCCCCGCCGACCCGGAACTCGAACGATGTTGTGGTGGTGGTGAACCCGTCCGGTCCCCACCACTGCGACAGGTGCCGCACGTCGGTGAACGCCTCGAATACCAGCTCGCGCGGGGCTCGGATGGTCCGGGCGATCACGATTTCGCGATCGGCGGAGTCGTTTGGGGTTGTTGGCGCCGAGTTCATCGGCCGTCCCTTCAAGTGAGATGTCTCGAAAAACTTCCAGAATGACCCGTGAAGTGCGCTGGATGCACGTCCTGGGTCATTCTGGAGGGTTCCTGGCCTGCGCGAGGTCCCGCACGTACGCGTCCAGCCGGTCGAAACTCTCGTTCCAGTACCGCTCGAACCCGCCGACCCACTCGTGGACCGGCCGAAGCCCGCGGGCGTCGAGGCCGTACAGGCGCTGTTTGCCTGCCTTGCGGTCTCGCACCAGGCCGACCTCCCGCAGCACCCGCAGGTGTTTGGACGCCCCCGGCTGGGTCATGCGGAGCTCCCGAGCCACCTCGGTCACCGGCCGTTCGCCCGCCTGCAGCAGAAGCAGGATCTCCCGGCGCTGCGGCTCGGCGATCGCGTTGAAAACGTCCGAGGTCGTCGCTGCCCGTGCCATGGCGAAATCATATTCCGATATAGGAATGTGTCAAGCCCTCGGGTGGCCGGCTATGACCAGAACGACCCGTGAGGTGCACTCAACGCACGTCACGGGTCGTTCTGGAAGAGCGTGTCCGGGGACGCTTGCTCGTTACCGGTACTGCCACACCAGGCTGTGGTTGCCGACGGTGTTCGGCAGGCACTGCATCGGTCGACCGCGGTTGTCCGTAGTCCTGGCGTTCGGTCGCGTGCAGATCTGGCCCGGTCGGGCGGTGTCGGCACTGGCAATGCCGACGCCGCTGAACACGATCGCTGTCAGGATGCCCATGCATGCACCGGTTCGAAGAGAATTTCGCACCCGCATTCTCGATCCTTCCGTTGCTGCCGACTATCGGTACGCATGCAGAATATTCCGACTGGTCTGAAGTCGCAGCGCCGCACTCGGGCAGCGCACGTCACAGGGTCGTGCCGGGTTTCTGGAGGAAGTCCCCGACCTGCTGCACGGCCTGGGCCGCCTCGGGGTGGAACGACCAGTGGATCTGGAAGCAGTGCCCGTCCACGGCGAAGCTGTCGTGGCGGACCGGGACGTCGGCCGCACGGAGTCGTGCGACGAGCTGGTGGGTGTTGCGGCCCAAGCCGTCGAACTCGCCGGATTGCACCAGGGTCGGCGGCAGGCCCGAGAGATCCGCGTACATCGGGTTCGCCGTCGGATCGCTGGCCGGGCGACCCGCCAGGTAGGCGTTCTGGAACCGCATGTGTTGCTCCGCGTCTGCGGGCGGGTCGTCCTCCGGGGCGTAGAAATCGACGGCCGGGCACATCAGGACGGTCGCGCTCGGCATGGCCAGGCCGATGTCGCGGGCTCGCGCCAGCACCGAGAGGGCCAGCATGCCGCCGGTCGAATCGCCGACGAGCGCGAGCTGTTCCGGTTCGGTTCCGCTGTTCAGCAGCCATCGATATGCGGTGAACCCGTCGTCGAGGGCGGCCGGGAACGGGTGCTCCGGAGCAAGGCGGTATTCCGGCACCAGGACCCGAGCATGCGCCGAATGCGCGACCGCACCGGCCATCCCGCGGTAGCCGTAGGCCGACCCGAGCATGAACCCGCCGCCGTGGAGGTAGAGGACCGTCGTGTGGGCATCGCCCGCGGGGACGAGCCGAATCCCGGGAACGCCGCCCGAATTGACCGGTTCGAGCGAGACTCCCTCGGGCATCGGACACTGTGCGTGCATGAGCTCGAAGGCCGACCGCATCGGCGCGAGGTCGCCGTCGAAGGTCTCCTCCACGGGATTCCACAGCCGGTCCATCCGGGCGGAAAGCTCGCCGCCGGCCGCCCGCGCCGCGGTCAGCGCGGAATCCAGGTCGTCGAGCAGGTCGCGAACCCGATCCCGGAGGGCGGCGCCGGCGTGGGTGAGGCTGACGCTGCGGGTACTGCGATGGAACAGGTCGCAGCCGACCAGCTTTTCCAGGCCGCGAATGGTTCGGCTGAGCGCAGGCTGGGTGACATAGAGCCGCTGCGCGGCGCGGCCGAAGTTCAATTCCTCGGCGACGGCCGCGAAGGCGCGCAGGTGCCGGAGTTCCACGCCCTCCGGGGTCTGCGGCAACGGCTCGACCATGCGGTCGAGTATGCCCGCTGAGTATTCATGACGCAGGGGCATCACTGTCTTGCCGACCCGGCAATTCCCCGGGCCCCCGAAAACTGCGACGGTATTCGCATGGGAAAAATTGTTGCGGGACAGTATCTTTCACTTGACGGTGTGACGGAAAGCGGCTGGACCGGGCTCGCGCCCGCCATCTCGCCGACAGATCCGCACACAGGGCCGTATTTCAACGACCCGCAGGTGCAGCAGGCCGTGGGAACGCTGATGGCGGGCAATGACGCCATGTTGCTGGGGCGCACCACCTACGAGAATCTGAAGGGGTTCTTCACCAGCCAGTCCGGCCCATACTTCGACGCCGTGAACGCCATGCCCAAATACGTTGTCTCCACGACACTGGAGTCTGCGGATTGGAACAACACCACCGTTCTGCGGGACGGCCCGATCAAAGAAATCGCCGCACTCAAGGACCGGCACCAGCAGATCGGCATCGGCGGCAGCGGCACCCTGGTGCGCGAACTCATCGCCGAGGACCTGCTGGACGAACTGCTGCTGCTGGTGTTCCCGCTCATCCTGGGCGGCCCCGGCGTGCGATTCTTCACCGCGGACCAGCAGCCCGCCGCTTTCACCCTCACCGACTGCACATCGCTGGACTGCGGCGTTGTCGCGCTGACCTACAGCAGGCAGGACGTGTCGGCATGACCCGCCGCATTTCCGCCAACGTCTACGTCTCGCTCGACGGCGTGGTGGAGGCCCCCGAGAACTGGCACTTTCTGTACCACGACGACGCCACCCAGGAGGCGGTGCTGGCGGGCATGCGCGCTGCGGACACCGTGCTGCTGGGCCGAAAGACCTACGACATCTTCGCCGGGGCGTGGCCGGAGCGGACGGGCGAGATGGCGGACTGGTTCAACGGGACTCCGAAGCTCGTGGTCTCCTCGACGCTGCGGGACCCGAAGTGGCAGAACACGACGGTGTTCGCACCCGAGCGGCTGGTCGAGGAGCTGGCCGAGCTCAGAGCCCGGCCCGGCCGGACCGTCGCCGTGCACGGAAGCATCAGCCTGGTGCGGGCGCTGCTCGCCCACAGGCTGCTCGACGACCTCATCGTCATGGTGCACCCCCTCGTCGTGGGGTCCGGTGCGCGGCTGTTCCCGGACAACGGCCCGCAGCTCCCGCTGCGCCTGGCCGCCGCAACGACATTCGGCAGCGGCATCCAATCCCTCACCTACGTCAAGGACAAGTAATGGAACCCACCACAGGCCTCGTCGACTCCAAGGACGGCACCCGCATCGCGTACACCCGGTATGGTGCGGGCCCCGCGGTCGTGCTGGTCGACGGCGGCCTCGCCGCTCAGGATTTCGGGCCCAACAAGGCGCTGGCCGAGGCGCTGTCGCACCGCTACACCGTCTACACCTACGACCGCCGCGGCCGCGGGGGCAGCGGCGACACCCTGCCGTTCGATGTGGAGCGTGAGTTCGAGGATCTCGACGCGGTCGCCGATCTGGCGGGCGAGTCGACAGCCCTGTACGGCATCTCCTCCGGCGGCGGCATGATCCTGGACTACCTGCGCAGCGGCCGCTCGGCTCGCAAAGTCGCGCTCTACGAAGTCCCGTTCGTGGTCGACGACGGCACCCGCCCGCCCGCGCCGCACGACTATGTCCAGCGGCTGGATTCGCTGTTGGCACAAGGAAAGAACGGCGAGGCGGTCAAGTACTTCATGCGGTACGTCGTCCGGCTGCCCGCGCTGCTGGTGGCCGCCTTCCCGATCTTTCCGGGCTGGCGTCACCTCAAGTCGGTCGCGCCGACCATCGCCTACGACCTCCACTACATGGTGCCGTTCCAGTGGGGCCGCAGCCTTCCCGACGATAGGTGGACCGACCTCGGCGCGCCCGTCGCCGTCATTGCGGGCGGCAAGAGCCCCGAGTGGATGCGCAACGCCAACTCCGCACTGGCCCAGGTGATTCCGGGCTCCATCCACCAGGTGCTGCCGGGCCAGACCCATCTCGTCAAGGCAGCGGCGCTGGCCCCGGTCCTGATCGACTACTTCGGCTGATCACGGCCTGGACTGCGGGGCCCGCCGGTCGGCGGGCCCCGCAGAGCTGGAAGCGCGCAGAACTCCACCGATGATTTCGGGCGACCGGGCCGGTCATACCGACAGGACGGACCGTCCGGCCGTCCGGCAGGACTCGCACGGGTCGGGCATGGAGGAGAAGTTGATGAAGATTGCGACGTCGAAGGACGGTACGGAACTCGCGTACGCCACAGCCGGCGCCGGACCGGCCCTGGTGTGCATCACCGGCGCAACCTGCTTCCGGACGTTTCGCCCGGTGGCCGCCGACGCCAGAGTGTTCTCCACCGCGTTCACGGTGTTCAGCTACGACCGGCGCGGACGCGGCGACAGCGGGAATGCGGCAGCAGATTACGCGATCGACCGTGAGGTCGACGACGTCGAAGCCATTGTCGACGCCGCAGGGGGCAAGGCCATCCTCTACGGGCACTCGTCGGGTGCGGTGTTGGCGCTGGAGGCCGCGGCCCGCTTCCCGCACAAGGTCGAGCGGCTGGTGATCTATGACGCCTCCTATGTGCACGACGAGGTCGAACGCGCCTCGTACGCACACTTGAAGGAGAGGGTCGGCGCCCTGGTCGACCGAGGCGAGAATGGCAGGGCATTGAAGGTCTTCCTCCAGGGAATCGGAATGCCTCGGGCATTCGTCGGACTGCTGCCGCTGATGCCCGGCTGGAAAACGATGAAGGCGCTCGCACCCACGCTGATGTACGACATCGCCTTGACGCAGGACCTTCCCCCGGTAGACCGCTTCACCGACCTCGACCTTCCCGTCCAGGTGGTCGTCGGCGAAAAGAGCCCTCCGGAACTGCATGATGTGGCGCGGCAGCTGGCCCAGGCCATCCCGCGTTCGGCGCACCGGACGCTGCCTGGGCAGAATCACCTGGTCAGCGCCAAGGCGCTGCTGCCGATCCTGGCCGCTGCCTAGCTAGGGAGTTCCCGCCGTCCAGTCGATCGCGGGCGGGCGCACGCCGGCACAGAGCGGTTGCCCGCACGGGTCGCTCAGTCCCAGACGGCCTATCAGCAGGCCTCGGCTCACTGCCTCGTTCATGACGTCCGGGGCGACGCCGTCGAGCCAGAGTTTCGCGCGGCGAAAGAGCTCCAGGTCGGTGTCGGCGACGCCGAACCACGAGAGGTAGATGAACCGGCCGCCAGGTCCGCCCTGGATGTGCGGGCCGGTTATGTCGGTGCCTGCCGGACCCGTTTTGACCGCGCATTCGAGCGTCCACCTCGCCGACGGCGCGTCGCCGGACACCGGCCCCAGCAAGTCCTCGCGGCTGCGGCGGCGCTGCACCCCGACGACGATCTGGCGATATCCCCGCGGCGCGCCCGGCGCCGCCGGGCACGACAGCCCCGGCAGCGTGGTTCCTTCGATGCGGATTCGCACGGCGACCATTATGTCTCCGCGCGCCGCCGGGGCGCGAGCGTCACGACCGCCTCGGCAGCGAGGAAGTCGATGATCATGGAGTCGCAGAGAAGCGGCTTCTCCACGAGCAGCCCATGCGACGTGCCGGGGACGATCGCGAGCTCGCACCGGGGGATGGCTCGGTACATCGACAGCGCGTGTTCGAGGCGAACCTCGTCGTCGTCGCCGACCATCACCAGGGTGCGGCATCCGATGCGGGCGAGGTGGCCGGCTGTCAAAGCCGGTCCGGTTCGATGCATATCGAGGAGCTTCCCGACCACCACCGGGTAGTGGCCGGGCCCGTCCGGCGCGATCTCGGCATAGCTGTCTGCGAGGAACGCGGGTGGTTCGGCCCCGGCCTCCACCACGCCGTCGGCCCAACCCGCGTAGTGGAACACCCCGGCGACGACGACCAGCCGCTCGACGAGGTCGGGACGCGACAACGCCACGTGGAGCGCGACGATGGCGCCGTCGCTCATGCCCGCCAGATGTGCCGGTCCCCCAACAACTTCCTCGATGAACCGCACCGTGTCCTGGGCGACGAGGTCGAACGCGTAGGGACCTGCCACGTCCGCGGTGCGACCATGTCCGCGGCGTTCCGGCAGATACACCGTGAATCGGCGCGCGAAGTCGGGCACGTTGGGCGCGAAGGCGCGCGAGTCGACGCCCGCACCGCCAGGATGCAGCAGCACCAGCGGCGGCCCGTCGCCGACGCGGTCGTACCACGTGTGTACCGGTCCGAGTCCGACATAGTGCGCCATCGCCCTACTCCGTCCGTATTTTTGGCCGTTCGTTCAAGAATTAAACCCACTTCTTGAACGATCTGTCAAGAAGTTGTAGCCTCGGCGCCATGCCCAGAACAGGTAGGCCGCGCGCATTCGACGACGGCCAGGTAGTGCTCGGCGCCAGGGACGTCTTCTGGCAGCGCGGCTACGCGGCGACGTCCATGCGAGAACTCAAGGAGAACCTCGGAGTGTTTCCTGGCAGTCTGTACGGCGCGTTCGGCGACAAGCACGCCCTGTTCCTGCGTGCGCTGGAACGCTATTCGGACGACACGAGGACGGCCGCGGCCGCCCTCGCCGCACCCGGTCCCTGGCTTCCGCGCATCGCCGAAATGCTCCTCGACGTGCTCACCGCCGCGGAGGCCGCTCCGGGCCGAGGCTGCATGCTGGGCAACACCGCGGCGGAGTTGCTGCCGCAGGACCACGCGGCGGGCCGCGTGGTCCGCGAAGCCTATGGCGCACTGGAGCAAGCGATCACCGCGGCATTGTCCCGCGCCCAGGCCGCGGGCGAGGTCCGCGCCGACGTCGACTGCGCGGTTCAAGGCCGGGTGCTGCTGGTCCTCATGCAGGGCCTGCACATCGTCGCCCGAGCCGAGCCCGACCCGCGCCGGCTCCAGGACGTCATCCACGCCGCGCTCGCCACCGTGGCGAACTGAGCTGTCCCGAAATGCGTCCTTCCTGCGCATTGTCAGTAGGAAGGACGCATTCGGGAGGCCCGAGACGCCGGTTCGGCCCGTTGGGCGGGTCCGATTTGGGCAGCCGGCGGCAATCGGCTAATCTTGCTGAGCATCACCGGTCCGGGTGGCGGAATGGCAGACGCGCTAGCTTGAGGTGCTAGTGCCCGTATTAGGGCGTGGGGGTTCAAGTCCCCCCTCGGACACTTGTTCGAACGAAATCTATTGGCTATGCAACGGATTTCGGCTTTGAGGCCCTTTATGCGAACCTGGCGTCGCTAGCCAAACCTCCAGAACGACCCGTGAATTGCGTTGGGCGCAATTCACGGGTCGTTCTGGATAAGGCGGTCTTCACAGTCGACGGATGCGGGCGAGCCATGCTGGGCGATCCTCTGCACCTGCCGAGATTTGGGACTTTTGGCGGGACTTCCGACCCTGTGGGCGCGGCTACGTTGGGCCGACCATGGGCACCATGACCTCGTCAACAACCGCGTTGGGAAGCGACGGATGACAGCGGAGGTGACCGTCGCGCCGGAGTTCGACGCTTCCCAGGTGGAGCCGACAGAGCGGCTGGACCTGTTGTTCCGGCATTTGCGGACGTCTGGGGCTGGGCTGACTTCTCGGGAAGCGCGGCGCAGGCTGGATCATGTCGGGCCGAACGTATTGCGGCGTCGTGGCGGACTGCGTTGGCCTGGGGAGTTGGCGCGGCAGCTGAGCCACCCGCTGGCGCTGTTGCTGTGGGTGGCGGCGGCTTTGGCGTGGGCGGTGGGCATCGAGCCGGTCGCGGTCGCGATCATGGTGGTGATCGCGTTGAACGCGGCGTTCGCGTTCGTGCAGGAGCGGCACGCCGAGCACGCTGTTGAAGTGCTCGCGAGTTACATCTCGCAGCGCTCGCGGGTCGTTCGCGACGGGGTCGAGTGCGTGGTCGACGCGGCGGACCTGGTGCCGGGCGATGTGATGGCGATCGGGGAAGGTGACCGGATCTCTGCCGACGCTCGGCTGCTCGACGGCGGGGTGGAGGTGGATGTGTCCACGCTGACCGGGGAATCGGCGCCGGTGTTCCGGTCGGCAGAGCTGCTGGACACCGGGGCGGCGCTGCTCGCCGCCCGTGATGTGGTGTTCAGCGGCACCACGTGCACTGCGGGGCAGGCGACCGCGGTGGTATTCGCCACCGGGATGCATACCGAGCTGGGCCGAATCGCGGCGCTGTCGGAGCGGGTCGAATCCGACGAGAGCCCGCTGGAGCGGCAGGTGCGGCGGGTGGCGTGGCTGATCGCGCTGATCTCGCTGGGACTCGCGGTGGCCTTCCTGCCGCTCGCGACGCTGGGTGCAGGCTTGCCGGTGCTGGACGCAACCATCTTCGCGGTCACACTGTTGGTCGGCACCGTGCCCGAGGGTCTGCTGCCGGTGATCACGCTCGCGCTGGCGATCGGGGTGCGCAAGCTGGCTGCGGCGGGCGCGGTGGTGAAGCGGCTGTCGGCGGTGGAGACGCTCGGGTCGACCGATGTCATCTGCACCGACAAGACCGGAACCTTGACCGAGAACCGAATGCGTGTCGCCGCAGTGTTTTTCGGTGGGGATGGGGAGCCGTCCGAGATCGCGTCGAAGCGGCTGGCGGCCGCGATGGCCGCATGCAACAATGCCCGCGGCGACGGCGCAGACGCCGACGCGACCGAGGCGGCGATCTTGGCGGCAGCCGTCGCGCTCGGGGAAACGTTCGACGCGGAGCGGCGAAAGCTGCTGCGGTACAAGCAGTTTCCGTTCGAGTCGGTGCGCAAGCGGATGTCGACTCTCGACGAACGCGACGGCGCGCTGTGGGTGCACGCGAAGGGTGCTCCGGAGACGACGCTGCCGCGGTGTGTCGCGGAGATGGCGACCGACGGCGCCGACCGACCGTTGACGCCGGGACGCAGGCGGGAACTGGCCGAGCTGGTGGACAGCCAAGCAGCGCTGGGGCTCCGGGTGCTGGCCGTGGCGGACCGGAGGCTCGCCGAGCACGAAGCACGTCCCGATTCCGACGCGGCGGCCGAGACCGGGCTCACGCTGCTGGGTCTGGTCGCGCTTGCGGACCTGCCGCGGCCGGAGGTGGCAGGCGCTGTCGCGCAGTGTCGTTCGGCCGGGATCCGGATCATCGTGATCACCGGCGACCACGGTCTGACCGCTGCCGCGGTCGCCCGCGATGTCGGGATCGTGCGTGGCGACCCGGTCATCGTGACCGGTGTCGAGCTGGATGCGATGAGCGAGGATGCGCTGGACGCGCTGTTGCGGGATTCGGCGGAGCTGATTTTCGCGCGGTCCTCGCCGGAGGCGAAGCTGCGCATCGCCGACGCACTGCGCGCGGAAGGCCACGTGGTCGCGATGACCGGCGACGGCGCGAACGACGCGCCCGCGCTGCGGCGCGCCGACATCGGCATCGCGATGGGGCGATCGGGCACCGACGTCGCGCGGGAAGCCTCGACGATGGTGCTCACCGACGACAACTTCGCCACCATTGCGGCCGCGATCCACGCCGGGCGGCGGGTCTACGACAACATCGGCAAGTTCATGCTGTATATCTTCGCCCACGCGACGCCGGAAGTGTTGCCGCTGTTGGTGTTCGCGCTGTCCGGCGGGGCGGTTCCGATGCCGCTCACCGTCATGCAGCTGCTCGCGTTCGACATCGGCACCGAGACCCTGCCCGCGCTCGCGCTGGGCCGCGAGCAGGCCGAGCCCGGCCTGATGCGGCGTAGACCGCGGCGGCCGGGAGAATCGGTGGTCCGCCGTTCAATGCTGGTGCGGGCGTGGCTGTTTCTCGGGGTCATCAGCGCGGTACTGGCGTTCGGCGGTTTCTTCGCGGTGCTGCTGGCGGGCGGCTGGTGGCCCGGTGCGCCGACCGGGCCGGGCACGGCTCTGCACCACACCTATCAGCAGGCCACGACCATGATGTTCGTCGGCATGGTGGCCGGACAAGTCGGGACCGCGTTCGCCGCGCGCACCGACCGGGTGTCGCTGCGGTCTCTCGGCGTCTTCTCGAATCCGTTGCTGCTGTGGGGGATTGCGTTCGAGCTGGCGGTGACGGCGGCGGTGGTCTATCTGCCGCCGCTGCAGCGGCTGCTCGGCACGGCCGCGCTCGCCCCGTGGATGGTCGCGCTCGCCGCGCCGTTCCCGTTCCTCGTGTGGGGCGCGGACGAAGTGCGCCGATGGCGGCATCGCGGTCGCACGTTGGAAAAGAAGTAAGGCGATGGAGCACTTGACACCGTTGGACGCGGCGTTTCTCGAAGTCGAGGATTCCGATCGCAACGTGAGCATGGCGATCGGGGCGGTTGCGGTCCTGGCGGGTTCGGCTCCCGATCAGGCCGAGGCACGTCGTGCTCCCGGCATCGCTGCGTAAGGCCGGCAAGGCCGGCACCGTCGACAACCGGGTCTCGATGATGATGCCGACACTTCCGGTGGATCTTCACGACGCGGTGCGACGGTTGCGGCGCGAGGTCGCCCATGTGGCCGCCGTTGTCGAGGACGACGTCGCCGAACTCGCCAACGCCGCGGTCCGACTCCGCGCCGAGCCGTGGACTTTTGGCATTGCCCTCATGGACCTGAGGCCCTTACCGGGATGGGTGTCGTTGCCGATGATCGGAGCACTGGCACCGGAATCGATCGGGAGATAGGTGAAATGTTCTGTTACGACCATGATGTGAGCGGGTGGGGACATCCTGGGATGGGTGTCGGGATGCTGTTGTTCTGGTGCGTGCTGATCGCCGGCCTGGTGCTGTTGGCGCGCTGCCTGATGCCGTCCGGGCGTACGGGCGGTTCCGCAGGCGCGACGCCCCGGCAGGTGCTCGACGAGCGGTTCGCCCGCGGCGAGATCGATGAGCAGGAGTACCGGAACCGACTTGAGACGCTCGGAATGGGAGAGCCGCGGTGAGCGCGCCGGTGGAGACCGTGTCCGGCTACCCGGCGCGACTGCGCGGCGGACTCGACGAGTCCCACCTGTCGCGCGGGCTGTGGCTGGTGAAGTGGTTACTGGCGATCCCGCATTATGTCGTACTGCTGTTCCTGTGGATCGGGTTCGTGTTCGCCACGGTGGCGGCGGCGTTCGTCATTCTGTTCACCGGGCGGTACCCGCGCGCGATCTTCGACTACAACGTGGGCGTGCTGCGCTGGACCTGGCGGGTGCAGTACTACAGCTGGACGGTTTTGGGCAGCGACCGCTATCCGCCCTTCACCTTGCGGGCCACGGATTATCCGGCCGACGTGCAGGTCGAGTATCCGGAGAATTTGTCGCGCGGACTTGTGGTGGTGAAGTGGTGGCTCTTGGTCATTCCGCACTACCTGCTGGTCGCGGCGATGACCGGTTCGGGTTGGGACAACGGCGAGGGCTCGACGGGAATCTCGCTCCTGGGCGTGCTCGTGTTGGTCGCGGCGGTGGCATTGCTCTTCACGGGTCGGTACCCGCGCAGTCTGTTCGACTTCGTGCTCGGCATCAACCGCTGGGTGTTCCGGGTGATCGTCTACGCCGCTCTGATGCGTGACGAATACCCGCCGTTCCGGCTCGACCAGGGTCCGGACGAGCCTTGGCATCCTCGGCAGGTGCAGTCATGAACGACTCGCGCTACCTGGCCTCGGCGGCGGTGGTCGTGGGCGTGGACGGCTCCGCCGGCGCGGTGCGGGCGCTGCGCTGGGCCACCGAGGTGGCCCGGCAACGGGACCGGGAGCTGCGGATCGCGTGCGGGATCAGCGTCGACGAGCGCGGATCGGCGCTCGGCCGGTTCGAGGTGTTGGTGCCCGCTCTGCTGGACGAGCTGCGCAAGGACGCCCTGCACACTCTGTCCGACGCCCGCGTTATAGCGTCGGAACAGGCTCCGGGGCTGCCGATTTCGATCCAGCTGTCGGCGGCGGGCCCGGCGCGGCTGCTGATCGAGGAGAGCGCGGACGCCTACCTGACGGTGATCTCAGCGAGTGGGCGTTCGGCGCATTTCGGTTCCACCGTGCGGGCCGTGGCAGGCCACGGCCACGGCCCGATCGTCGTCGTGCGTCAGGACGCTGATGGGCAGGTGCGCCGCACCGGCCCGGTGGTGGTCGGGGTGGACGGCAGCCGTGCGGGCGAGGCGGCCATCGCCGCGGCGTTCGACGAGGCGGCCGAGCGCGGCGCGGGTTTGGTCGCGGTGCACGCGTGCAACGACCTGCCGTTCGAGCGGTACGCGGGCGGCATGGCCATCGCGGTGCCCGCGAGCGACCTGGAGGAAGTCGAGCGGCTGATCGTGGCCGAGCGGCTGGCGGGATGGCAGGAGAAGTATCCGGACGTGTTGGTGACCCGCAGGCTGTATTTCTCCGATCCGGTTGCACGGCTACAACAGTGGTCATCGGAGGCGCAGCTGGTGGTGGTGGGCAGCCACGGCCGCGGCGGGTTCGGCGGCATGCTGTTCGGCTCCACCGCTAACGACCTGGTCCAACACGCCTACTGCCCGGTCATGGTGGTACACCCACAGCTTTGATGCCTCCGCAGCCGTGGCGGCCGCCATATGGCATCGGACGTGGCAGGTTCGGCTCCGGGGTCGGGTGCGCGCTCCACCGACGTTGTCACGGCTGCCGTCCGGCTGGGCTCGCGTCGAGGTGGGGCCATGCCCAGCGTAGGGCGGTGTCGGCGGTGTCGGTCTGCGGGCAGGCGGTGTCGAGTACCTGCGCCTGCGGCCACGGCGCCGCGCGGTCGGCGATGTCCGCCGCGATCGACGGCGTGACTTCCGAATCGGTGCGGCCGCGCAGCCGCAGTCGGCGCTGCGCAATATCGGGGTCGACGACACAGCGAAACTCGTGCAGGTCGGCGTAGGTGTCCACCGCCAGCGCGCGGGCGCGGCGGCGTTCGGTGGGATCGCTCCAGCTCGCGTCGAGGATCACCGAGTGTCCTTGGCGAAGTAAGGTTTCGGCTCGTTTCCGGAGGGTCGCGTAGACCGCGGTGACGGCGGCGGGGGCGTAGCGGCCGCTGTCGAGAATGCCCGCGGGGCCGTCGATTTTCCCGGCGCGCACCAATTCCTGCCGCACCGTGTCGGTGGCGAGCACGGTGGCGCCGGACTGCCTGGCGAGCATGCAGGCCAGTGTCGACTTTCCGGTGCCGGGCAGTCCGCCGACCAGCACCAGCCGCACTGCGCCGCGCTCGAGGTGTCGCACTGCCAGGTCGAGGTGTCCGCGGGCGCGAGCGGGCGCGGTCGGGTCGCCTTGAGCAGCTCGGATGCCGATCACCTTGGCGCGCACGGCCGCGCGGTAGCCGAGATAGTGCTCGCAGAGGGAGGTCGGCGGGTGATCCGCCGCTGCGGCGAGGTATTCGGTGAGAAACGTTGCGGCCAGGTCCTCTCGGCCGTGGAACTCGAGGTCCATAGCAAGAAACGCAGCGTCGTCGAGGCCGTCTACATAGCGCAGGCTGTCGTCGAAGTCGAGGCAGTCGAGGATCCGGATGTCGTCGGCGGGGCCGAAGATGTCGTCGGTGAGCAGATCGCCGTGCCCGTCGACGATGCGGCGCTGGGCGATCCGGGCGTCGAACAGCCGTGCGCGCCCAGCGAGGTAGCGTCGCACCAGTGTGCGCATCCGCACTGCGGTGGCGGTGTGTTCGCGCAGGCCGGCAAGCACCAGGTCCCATCGCCCGCGCAGGGCCTCGACTCTGCCTTCGCTGTTGATGCGGGGGCTTCGGGTCGCGGTGCGGTGGAATTCGGCGAGCATTGTCGCAAGGGTGACTATTTCGGCGTAGCCGCAGGCGGGGTCGGCGACGACGGTGGCCAGTCGCAGCTGTTCAGGCATCCGGCGCATCACCAGGACAGGTTCGCCGGCGCCGCCGGTCGGGTCGGTGAGGTGTGCCAGACCGAGGTAGACGTCCGGGGCCAGCCGTCGGTTGAGTTCGAGTTCGCGCGCGCAGGCGCGCTCTCGTGCGGCGGTGGTGCCGAAGTCGAGAAAGTCGGTGACGACCGGCTTCTTGACTTTGTACGCTCTATCGCCGCAGAGGACCACCACGCCGGTGTGGGTCTCGCGCACTTCGGCAGGCGGAAGCGTCCATGCCGGCTCTGCGAAGGTGATGACACGTGTGTCGATTTCGGACATACCCCAGCAGACCGTGTCGCGACACTACAGCGGCAGAGGCCAAGGACCCTGTTTGAGTCGCTTGTTACTTCCAAAACGACCCGTAGGTCGCGATGGGCGCAGTGGAAGATTGAGGACCTTCGCCTCCTCCGGCGACCCCGCCGTGTGGTCACCATGGACTCAGTGCCGCAGGACCGCGGTAACCGCCTCGCCGAGGAGACGACCGATGCATGCCACACCGGGAGATTGGTTGATCGTCGAGAGCCGCACGATCGGGACCGTGATCCGTCGTGGGCTGATCGAGGAGGTGCGGTCACCGGACGGATCCCCGCCGTATCTCGTCCGCTGGACAGACACCGACCACCGTGCGTTGACCTTCCCCGGCCCCGACGCGCGTGTCCTCACCCCGGAGGAACTCCACGCGCGCGAAGCGGCGGCGGAAGCGAAGTTCCTCACCTGAGGACGTCGGCAGGACCCGCATCGGCGATGGCTATGCTCGCAGCGTCCAGAAACTCGCGCAATGCGGCACGAGCCTGCCGCAACCGCGGCTCGGCGATTCGTGATTCGGAGTCAAAGTAGGTGGCGGCGTTCGAGGTGCTTGAACGCGAAGAAGCCTGCTGCGGCGGGGATCCAGAACGAGGCCAGGCGGTAGGCGAGTACGCCTGCGACGGCGGGTGCGCTGGCTACTCCGCCCACGGTGAGGCCGGCGACCAGGGACGCCTCGACCACGCCGAGGCCGGCGGGGGTCGGGCTGGCCGAGCCGAGCGCCGAGCCGCCGAGATAGACGGCGGCGAGCAGGGCGGGTGAGGGGGCGCCGCCGCAGGCGTGCACGGCGAAACCGAGGGCCGCGATGTAAGCGATGTTGGTGCCGAGTTGACCGCCGAGCAGCAATGCAGCGCGCTTGGGGCTGCGCACCACCGCGCTGATGGAACTCGCGGCGTCCCGAACGGCGGCGAGCCAGTCGGGACGTCGCATCAGCACGGCTACGGCGATGCCGAGCGCGGTCATGACGGCGACGAATCCGGTCAGGAGGCCCCAGCCCGACGGCAGGGCGTTCGCGATGAGCAGTCGGGAGCGGCCCAGCCAGAGACCGACGCCGAGCAGTTCGAGCACATGCAGCGTTACGCCGGACCCGACCAGCACCGCGAGTGCGGCGAGGGCGGTGGCGCGCGGGAGGCCCGCGCGTTCCAGGTACCGCTCGTTGACCGCCGATCCGCCGAGCCCGTAGGGCATCAGCCGGTTCGCGAACGAGGTCGCCAACTGCACGATGACGGTGCGGCCGAAGGCCAGCGGCCTTGGGCTCGCTCCCATCACCGCCAGCGAGGCGGTCGCGTAGGTCACCGCGGACATAATGAGGGCGCCCGCGAGCCACTGCCAGCGCGCGTCGTCGAGGGCGGAGATAGTGCGGCCTAGCTTACCGACCTGCGGCAGCAGCACGTAGGTGGCGAAGACGGTCGCGGCGATCCAGCCGAGAGTGCGCCAGCGCACGCGCAGGAGGACTTCGGGGCGCGCGGGCTCGGCTCCGTCGAATTCGGCTATGGCCGAGCGGATTTCGTCGAGGAGGCCGTGGCGGTGGCGGATCGCGCTGCGGGTCGCCGCGGCGAGCGCCAGCGGCTGCAGTTGCGGCGCCGCGCCCTCCAGCGGGCCCGGCCCGAGAACACGGTGCGCGGTGGACACGGCGCGCTCGACGCCGACTTGCAGGGCCACCGAGACAAGGAGTTCGGCGATGTCGGCGTCGAGCCGGTGGTCGGACGCGCCGGACTCGCCGAATCCGAAGTCGACCAGCCACGGCCTGCCCGCATCGTCGAGCAGGACGTTTGCCGCGCGCAGGTCCCGGTGGGCGATACGCGCGGCGCGCAGCAGCGCGACCTGGCGCCAGAGATCCTCCAGCATCTCGACGGTGCGCACCGCGGATGACTGGGGAGCCGACATTGCTTGCGCCAGAGTTGATCCCGGGATGCGTTCCTCGGCGAGCCAGGCGTCGCCGTTTGCGGCTACCCCGACCGACACCACTGTCGGCGTGCGGACGCCCGCCCGCTTGGCCAGTAGGGCGAGGAACGCCTCGTGCTCGGCCTGTTGTTTCGGGGTGGCGAAGGGAGACTCGTCCTCCACTTCGCGGAACAGCACGTGCCTGGCCACTTTGAACAGGATGTCGGCGTTGCGTTCGTGATACCCGATCACCTTCACGAAAAGACCCATGGGCCTGCCGTCGTCGGCCGTCGTGACGAAAAACGGCCGCGATCCCCTGGCGTCGAGGCGCACCGGGGTCACCTCGACCGGGCGCAGGCCTGCCGCGGCGAGGGCTGCGCGCAGCTG
>JABFVX010000282.1 GCA_013362555.1 Mycobacteriaceae bacterium | reverse complement strand
GTCGAGACCCGTGAAAAGCAGCACGAAGAGCGGGGGACGCGGGGTGTAGAGCACCCACTGCGCGGCGTCGCCGGCGAACACCACGACGATGAAACTCGCGATGACCGTCAGGGTGAAGATCTGCGATATCCACCGGTGGATCTTCCGGATCCGGCTGTTCGTGTCCATGTGACCTCCTCGGGTGAACGTTGATGCCGACAACGCTAGGTACGGCCTGCCACACACGCTTCTTCATTCCTGACCGATCCGAGAATTTCCACAATGACCCATCGGGTGCGTTCAACGCACTTCGTGGGTCATCGCGGAGTGTTGATACTGAGATACATCTCACGTATCTTTGTATCTCAGGTTAGGGGACGACATGGACGCACACCGACTCAGCAGGCGCGACGCGTTGCGAACCGGCGGAGGACTGTTGGGGGTGGCGAGCGCGATGGCACTGACCGCGCGAACCGCCAGAGCCGAACCGTGGACGTGGTCGCCCGCGGACTCGGTAGTCGGTCGGGGCGGGGGCGCGGATCCGCTGAAAGTGTGGGATCCCGAGGCGGATCCGGTCATGGCCGAGGTCATCGACCATGCCGACGTGCCCGCCGTCAACAGGCTGCTGGCAACCTGGATCTACAACGACCAGCCCGTGCCCGTCGGTCTGCCGAAGGGACTGGCGGACTTCATCGAATACGCTCGGCAGCTGCCCGCGTGGACCGATCGGGCCACACTGGCAAGCTCTTTCGAGTTCACCAAGAAGCGTGGGCTTTACCTCGGGGTGCTCTATGCCTTCGCGAGCGGAATGATGTCCACGGTCATCCCGCACGAGGCGCTCGCCGTGTACTACTCGCGCGGCGGGTCACACCTCAAGGAGCGCATCGCCAAGACGGCGAAATTCGGATACGACATCGGGACTGTCAACGCCTACGGGCAGGGCGGCGAGATGATCGTCACCTGTGTGAAGACCAGAATCATCCACGCGTCGGTGCGGCACCTGCTGCCGCGCTCGCCACACTGGCCCACGGGCGTCACCCCCATCAGCCAAGACGACCTGATGGTCACCTGGCACAGCTTGGCCACCACCATCATGCGGATCCTCAGCGCCTGGAAGCTGCCCATCCCGGCCGCCGAATCCCAAGGCTACCTGCATAGTTGGCAGCTCGCAGGCCACCTGCTCGGCATCCGCGACGAGTACATCCCAGCCACGTGGTCCCAAGCCGACGAGCAGGCGCGCACGCAACTCGACCCCATCCTCGCGCCCACCGCCGAAGGCAAGAACCTGGCCGACCAACTGCTCAACCTCGGCGCCCACCTCGACCTCACCTTGCTCAGCCGCGGCATCCTCGGCGCGTTCACCCGGTTCATCATGGGCGACCGCATCGCCGACTGGCTCGACATCGCGCGGGAGCCCGTCTGGA
The DNA here is from genome assembly GCA_013362555.1 of Mycobacteriaceae bacterium. Classification (GTDB taxonomy): domain Bacteria; phylum Actinomycetota; class Actinomycetes; order Mycobacteriales; family Mycobacteriaceae; genus JABFVX01. The sequence continues at coordinate 8,078 of JABFVX010000282.1, read as the reverse complement.
GCCCGCTGCTCGACGTCGCGTGGGGACCATTCGTCGCCACCCGGGAAGGAGTGCTGGCGGTAGCGCCCGCCGTCGACGCTCCCTACTGGCTGTTCGACGAGTTCCTGCGCCAGTTCGCCCTGTGGTACCTGGCCGAGCTCCGCATGCCGCTGAGCATCGAAATCCCTCTGACCAACCGATGAACGTCCAGAATGACCCGTGAAGTGCGTTGGATGCACGTCATGAGTCATTCTGGAGGTTTGCAGCCCGCCTCTGCCGCGTAGCATCGTCGACAGCGAACTCTGGAGGACAGTTCAGGAGGACCGGTGGATTCAGCGCTGCCCGAGAACGCGCACGCGTCCGGGAAGTCGCTGATCGAACGCGCGTACCTCGAAGCCGTCGAGCGGACCGGCGACGCCGATCCGCTCCGGCCCCGCATCCTCGACGCCGCCGGCGAGCAGTTCCGGCGCTGGGGAGTGCAGCGGTCCACCATGGAGGATGTCGCCCGCCAGGCAGGCGTGTCGCGGGTGACCGTCTACCGCCGCTTCCCGAACAAGGACGTTCTGGTCGAACACGTCCTACTGCGCGAATTCCGCAGGTATTTCGACACCTTCCTGGTCGATATCGCAACCGCCGACAACCCCGCCGACCGCGTCGTGCTCGGATTCGTCAGCTCCCTGCGGGCTCTGCGCGGCAATCCGCTGATCAGCGCCCTGATCACCGCCGAGCCCGACCGTTTCGTCAGCTCACTGATCGGCGACGGCGGCCGAGCGGTGGCCATGGTGCGCGAGTTCGTCGCAGGCAGGTTGCGCCTGGAGCAGCGGGCGGGCGCCATTTCCGCAGACCTGAACACCGATCTGGTCGCCGAGATGATGGTCCGAATCTGCGCGTCGTTCCTGGCGATCCCGAGCCACATCGTCGATCTCGACGACGACGAACAGCTCGCCGCCGTCGCCCGCCAGTTCCTGGCGCCCATGCTCGACGGGCCTGCCGTGCGCTGATGCTCTGCGGCGCGGCCGCCGCGGGCCTACGATCGCCTTGGCCCCGACGCCCGACTCTCGAAAGGACGCACCCATGGCGACGCGCCTCAATCCGTACATCAGCTTCTCCGACAACGCCAAGCAGGCCATGGAGTTCTACCGGGCGGTTTTCGGCGGCACCTTGGAGTCGAACACCTTCGGCGAGTTCGGCATTCCGGACCCGGCCTACGCGGACAGGATCATGCACGCCCAGCTGGAAACCCCCAGCGGATACACGATCATGGCCGCGGACACCCCGCCCGGCCAGACGCACAGCCCGGGCGCCAACATCTCGGTCAGCCTGAGCGGCGACGACGAACCCGAACTGCGTGGCTACTGGGACAGCCTGTCCGACGGCGGAACTGTCACGCTGCCGCTCGAGAAGCAGATGTGGGGCGACGTATTCGGCATGTGCACCGACAAGTTCGGCGTGACATGGATGGTCAACATCGTCAACTAGAACCTCCAGTGTGACCCGTGACGTGCGCCCAACGCACGTCACGGGTCACACTGGAGGTTGCGCTTGCGACAGCTCCCAGTACAGGGAAGCGAAGGGCCGGCGCATCATGGCCGACCTCGTCCACCTCCAGCTCTACCGCCCTCTGAACCGAACCTCCAGAACGACCCATGACGTGCGCCCAACGCAACTCATGGGTCGTTCTGGTGTAAGGGCGAAGTAAGGCGCGCCGCCCACACTCGCCGTAACCATGCAATTCGAGGGAACGGCTGAGCACATGACATCCGATGTGGTTCGCAGCACCGAAGACAAGCTTCGGTCGCTGCGGCGCCTGTACGGCGCCGGGTCGCCCGGCCCAGCCGACCTGGCGGCGGCACCCCAGCTCACCGTCAAGATCCCGCAGCACCTGGGAAAGTGGGAGGAAGGCTACCGCGAGGCCCGAAGCGCCCTTCATGCCACCGGTGACGTCATTGCCGACAAAGACGGCAGCACTGACGATTCCGCAGTCGAAGCCGCGAGCGCCACTATCATTGGGCGAACGGCTTTGACCCGCCACCTTTCGGACTTCTCAGCTCGCGCCGCGGCGGTCACCTCGGTGACGGACGCCCGGTCTGGACACGCCCTGCTGCTGGCAGCCGCCGACGACAGCCTCGCGGCCGCCGCTAGGCGGGTACACGCCGATCTCACCCATGGGCGCACGCTCGCAACCCGGCTCGACACCCTGGATCCGACGGACCCGCAAGACGGAGACGACGGTGGCAGGCCGGGTCGGCCCGAGGATCCCTGGGGATTCCTCGACGACGAGGACGGCGACAGTCTGTGCAAGCCGGAACCGCCCGACGACGGCGACAGGCGCGGCGAAGGCGAGTGCGAACCCGGCCCGCCTGGCCCGCGCGGGGGCGGGGGCGGGATTCCGCCCGACGGCAACCCCAAGCCGCATCCGCCGCGGCCCTTCGAAGATCCCCGCTGAACAACTTCCGGAACGACTCATGAGTTGCGCTGAGCGCAACTCATGAGTCGTTCCGGAAGTTCCTGCTTGCGACAGTTCACGGTACACAGGGAAACCGCAGCGCTGTCGGGTAAAACGAGCCTGTCATGGCGCTGCAGATTCCGTCTTCGTTCCCGGAGTGGCTGATCGGCATGATGTTCGGGCCGTGGCCCAAGGGCGACGAAGACGCGCTGCGCGTGATCGGCGCTGCTTGGCGCGCCGTGTGTACGTTTCTGCTGGACAGCGCGGATCCAGAACCTCGACAACGGCGCGGGGATTCTGTTGAACGACAGACAATTCCGACCGGACGGCGACACTGTGCCGGAAGGACACACGTACCTGCTGTACCGCGACGGCACGCAAGTCCTGAAGATCGACCCGGACGCGCCGGAACGGGTTTCGGTGTTCAACCCCCAGCATGGAGCTCAGCAGGGGGCCCATCATCGCGCCCATGCCCGCGTCGGCGGGGGCGCCGGTGCGTCGCCGGGTGACTCGGCGCAGCGACGACCTGGTCGGGAGAACGCACACTTTCCTCGGATGATGTGCACTTGCACCGGTTTCCCACGCATAGTGTGCGCTCTCCCGACCGGCACCGCAGTGCCAACCTGCTCAAGCCGGACGCGCGCCGCTTGCCACCCCGCCCGACGCCTCCAGAACGACCCATGAGTTGCGCCCACCGCAACTCATGGGTCGTTCTGGAGGGCCCTGGAGCTGCGATGTAAGGCGGGCGTAAGCGGTGCGGAACACCCTGACGGCATGGAACGGACCTGGTTGGGAAGTCGCCGCGAGCCATTGCCGCTGGACAGCCAGTTGCTGGCGGCATTCGCGGAGTTTCAGCAGCAAGCCGCCGATATGCGCAGCAGATTGGAGGCGACGCGCGTCGCGGCGACCTCGTCAGACGGTTTGGTGGAGGCCACTGTCGACGCCGCGGGGGCGCTCGCGGAGATCCGGTTTGCGCCGACCGCCCAGCGCTGCACCGGAACACAACTCGCGAACGCGATCACCGAGGCCGCGAAGGCCGCTCGGGCGCAGGCCCGCAGCGACTGTGACGCCGCGGTCGGCCCCGTCACCGAGACCGCCAATCAGTTGATGGGGATGCTCGGCATCGACCCACCGTGGCTAGCAGGGCAGGGCAACGGGGTGTAAGGGGCGGGTAAGGGGCCTCCCGCACCGTGATGCCATGGCTGACACGCTGGACGGGACCGGCCGGGTCCTCGCGGGAGTGGATCTGATCCGAACAGTCCTGTCGGGGATCCCGACAGTGCTGCTGTGGGCGATCTTCGGCGGAGAGTTCCCGGAGATGAACCTTTCCAAAATGTGGACCCTGTCGCAGGAGTGGGACGCGAAGGCGAGGATGTTCGCGGATTTGGGAACCCGGCTGGAGGAGCTCGCGGATCGAATGGAACGGCACTGGACCGATTCCTCCGGTCCGGCCGACGGCCCCGCGGCGGTGCGCGAACAAGCGAAATCCATGGCGGCGCAGGCCAAGTTCTGCGAGGGCAAAAGCGACCAACTGCGGATGGCGGTCGCGGACGGGCTGACCGACCAACTCGAGATGGCGATCTTCGGGGCGCTGGTGGCGAACCAGGTCGCGATGATGGCAGGCGCGGGCGGCATCGGCTCGGTCGCGGGATTCGCGTGGATGCGGGAAGCACGCCTCATCTTCCTCCGCCAGGTCGAGGCACTGGCGGTCAAACTGTCGGCGAAGACCACGGGCCAGACTGCGGTGCGGGTAGGAGCGCTGGCAGCGAGTTTCGGCGGGGCGAGCGCCGCGCTGGACGCCGGATTGCAGCTGGCAGAGGTGCCACTCGGGATTCGCAGGCTCGACGAGTTCGACTGGGCTTCGGCGGGAACGATGTTCCTGCAGGGAGCCGTGTCCGTCGGCGCCGGTTTCGGTGCGACAGCGGCGGGCAGCAAGTTCGGCCCGAAGGTCGGACAGTGGACACAGCAGTTCACGCAGGTCCGCCGCGGACCGGCGGGAAGGTTCATCGGCAATGCCGCCGAACGCGGCGGCAGACTGCTGGAGCGTGCCTTACAGCACCAGGTCACGGCGGCCGCGCTGGGCGGGGCAGCCGGTGCGGTGGCCGTCCCAGTGGCCCTCGCCGCGGTGGCGGGCGGCGAGTTTCAGCTCAACGGCTCCGACATCGCCGTCGGCATCATTCAGGGCATCGCGGGCGGGATGGCTGAGCACAACATCCCGCAACCGACAGCCGCAGTGCCGGTGGCGGAAAGCGTGCGGGTCTGGGGGGACCATTCGTTCGCTGCTCAGCTCGGCCATCACGGCAATCCGCACGCCGAGCGGCTTGTCATGAGCGAGCGCGTGCGCGAGGGCGCCATCGACAGTCTGCGCGTGGCGCCGCAGCAAGCTCATCTGAACGGGTTGGCGCATGAACAGGTCCGCTTGGAGATCGACGCGGCGAGCCTGCGCCACACACCGGGCGACAGCGACGCGGCGGCCCGCCTCGAACACGTCGAATCACGGCTGGCCGAGGTCGATCGCGACTTCATGCCGCTGCGCCACGAACAGTTCGAGCGCAACGGCGGCCTGGTTCCCCACCGCGCGGCGCCGGTCGACGCGGCCGGACCGCTGGCCGCGCAGACCGTCAATGACATCGTCGGCCGACAGGTGCTCGACCGTATTCCGACGGACGGCGTATCCGAGCTTCACATTCGAAACCGCATAGGCGGGGTCGCTTCCGTATTCGCGGGTTCGGTGGCCGAGACGATGAGCCGGGCGCAAGCGCACGACGTCCTCAGCGGCATGGATCCGTGGTCGACCGCGGTGGTGTGGCACGGAAACGACGTGTCCGTGTGGGCCGCGAGCACCGACGGCACGGTCGTCGAGCTCAATCGGTCCGATGGCAGAGTGTGCGCCGCGGACAGCTCGGACAGCCAGGTGAGCGAGCGAGTGCAGGTCATGTTCATCGAGTCCGACGGTTCGATCGACCGGGCGCCGACGTCGGACGAACGCGAGCAGGCACGCCGCGACCTCGCCGGTTACGAGTCCACGATCGTCAGTTCGCCGGAGTTGAATCAGCGGTCCGGGGCGACACTGCACATCGCGCTGGAGAATGCCCCGTCGATCAAAGCCCGAGTCGGGGCGTTGATTCAGATGAACGGGCTTTCCGAGCTGCCGGCAGACGCGCATCTGGTCACCGCGTCGACAGGCAACCACGGCCTGGCCATCGCGGAGGCCGCTCGGCGCTGCGGAGTCCGGGCGACTGTCGTGGTGCCGGAACCCACACCCGCCCACAAGGTGCGCCGAATCGAGGAGCACGGCGCCCGGGTGGTCCGGCACGGGGCCACCTGGGACGAATCGCACCGGTACGCCAAGCGACTCACCCCGGAAGGCCAAGGCATATACCTGAGCGCGTCGTCCCCGGAAGCTGTCGCGGCGCAGGGCACCGTCGTCAGCACCTTACTGGACCAGCATCCGGAGGCGGAGGCCGTCGTCCTCGTCGGCGGAAGCGGAGGGCTCGCGTCGGCGGCAGGGGTGGTTCGCGACCACGAGTTCCGCAACGGAGAGCAGCGCCGCCTGGTAGTCGTGGCGGTCCCGGAAAGCGCCCCCACCCTGTACGAGTCGTTCAAAGCGCGCGAACTGCGAAGCGCGCCCGCGAACACCGTCGCCGACGCCGCCAACTCCACCCAGATGGACCGGCACCTGCTGTCCGATCTCCTCAACTACGCCGACGACGTCGTGCTGGTCCCGGACGCCGCGCTGCAGGACACCGGGCCGCTGCTGATGCAGACGCTCGGCGGCCCGGTCGAACCCACCGGCGCCCTGGGGGTCGCCGCGATTCTGGCGAACGACGGCCGGCTCACCGGCGCCACCGGACGGACCTACGACGTGCGGGGCAAGGACGTGCTGACCGTCGTGACCGGCGGCAACATACCCAATCCGCATGCCACGTTCGACAGCCCGGACCGGATGGCCGATCTGGCTGCACTTGCGCGAGATGTGTTCGGGCCCAGCGGATATCGCCCGGAAGATGTGCAGGGCCTCGACTTCATGGCGCAGTTGCTCAACAACAACGACAATCTCACCGCGACGCCCGTGGACGCCGAGGCTTTCCACGCCATGCTGCGCGACAACCTCGGCCTCGATGCGGAGGCGGACCTGCCCGACGTCCGTCAACTGACCGACGCGGTGCGCGCCTACCTGGACACGTCCGAGCAGTGGCTTCCGACGAGCGTCGCCGAGCTGCGCGACTATGCCGAGTTGTTGGGATCTCGCACCGCCGCTCCCGACAGCGACAACGCCCGCCAGCTGTTGCGTGAGTTCGGTGACCACGCCGGCATGGGGCCGGAACAGTACGGCCGGTTCCTCGAACCCATGCGGCACCTGGTGGATCTGGTCGAGCACGACCCGAAGCGGGCCTTGACGCCAGGAGAGCCGACGCCCGCCACCTACCAGGACCTCGTCGCCTACAGCTGCGAGGTGCTCAACCAGCACCGAGAATCCCAGTATCAGCCGGAGGCGGACGATTCCGCTCCAGTGTTCGCGGCGTTGAACGCGGCGTACGCCAACGAGAAGTTCGGACTCCCCGGCCTCAGCACCGGCCGGACCGACCGCAGGCTGATGCTCGGCGCCTCGGCGCGCCTCCAGGAGTTGCTGGCCGGTCCGGAAACGCCGCACGGCGACCCGCTTCCGATCCGCGGGATAGCCGGACTGGCCCACGATCTCAACGCCGCCCCGCCAGAACGCCGCATGCTGAAACACGCTGACCCCTATGACCTGCACATGCGGTACCGAGCGGCGCACCAGGACCTGGGGCGGCCCCTGACCGTCGACGACTTGCACACCTGGAAGCACAGCAACCCGACCGCTGACTACAGCCTGTTCGGTCCCCGAAAATACCGCGAGGACAACTACCAGTTCGACGTCGAGGCGGGCCACGAGACACGAGCCCAGTGGGTCACGCGCAGGCTCGTGCAGAAGATCGAGCCAGACGACATCAACGTCTGCCGGGAACTCTTCCACACGCTCGGCTCCGAATACGGCGTCCGGTACGGTCAGTTCGACAGCGCGGTGATCATCGCCAACGGCGTCAACAGCTATCCGTTTGAAGTCTTGAAGCGCTTGGGCGTCGCATCCGTGGACGGTGTGGTGTTCGCGGGCAATTATCCCGAACAGCTGTACCTGCAAGCGGAAATGGGCGACTACGCGTACCGGGAGATCCGTGCGGACGGTGTGCCGCGCAGCGCCGAAGTCCGCGGCGCCCAGGACCACTGGGTGCCGGTGATCGACGAACTGGCCCAGCCCCACATCCCACGCCCGGACGAACCCGTGCAAAGCCGGTTCACCATGTTGCGCGGGCAGATCTTCGACTACCTCCCCGCCTGGGTGCAAGGCGACTTCAGCCACCTCATGTGGACCGACGACGGCAAGGCCCCACGGAGCCTCGCCGAGGTTCCCGCGGCCGACGGCGCCAAGGTCTACCCCATCGCCATCGACCCGTTCACCATCGACTCCATCTTCGGTGCGCTCAGCACCGAACTGACCTACCTCACCCCGGATGAACGCAGCGCGCTCCACGACCGGGTGTGGAGCCGCGTGGACGAGAACACCCGCCGCGAACTTCAGGACCGGGTCGACCACCCGCCCGCGGGTGACGAGCCGCCGCTGACAGACGCC
>JABFVX010000437.1 GCA_013362555.1 Mycobacteriaceae bacterium | reverse complement strand
CGTCGTGATCGGCCGGGTCGGCGTCGGTGGCGTACACGGCGGCGGCGTCGCGTTCGACGTTGAGCACGTCGATGCGGGCGCCGTCGAAGGCAGGCAGCTTCAGGGTCTGGCTCGCCAGGTTGGCCACAGTCGGCGTGACGCCGAGGCCGACCTCGATGAACCGCTCCACCCCGAGCCCGCCGTCGGCGGCGTCGGTGAACAGCAGGTCCTGCGTTTCGATCCAGCGCACCGGACTGGCGAACTGCCACGCCAGCAACTCGATCAGCACCATCTGGCACAGCTCGATGGGGCGCTGCGCCCAGCTGTCATAGTCTGCCAGCACCACGTGCATCGGCTCCGAGGGCACCAAATCCGCGATGGCCTGGATGAATTCGCGCTCCAGCGAGAACGGGATCGCCACCAGGTTCGGAATGTAGCGTCCGACGAGCACTTCCGGGTGCATGCCCGCGGGCAGCAGGTCAGTCAGCTTGTGCCGGAACTCTGGGACGCCATTGCGCAGGACGCTGGAGTGGAAGGGCACGTCGATGCCGGGGATTCTGATGAAGGCCCGCTTGCCGCCGGTTTCCGCACGCAGCCGCTCGATTTCGTCCTCGAGCGCGGTGAGTCCGGCATTGGTGCCCGCGACGGCGTACTGCGCGCCGTGCAGGTTCAAGTTGACCACCTGCAGGAACTCGCCGACACCCGCGCCGACGCCCTCCACCCACGACTCGACCTGCTCGTCGGACACCTGGATCTGCGAGGGCCGGATCGCGGCCATGCCGTAGTTGCTGCGGCCCTTGGCATCCCGCGGGACCAGCTCGTGCATGGCGGAACCGCGCCGGAAGACGACCTCCAGCACCGCCTCCAGCGGCAGCACCTCGGCGATCGCGGCAAGCGCGATGAACTCGCCGACGGAGTGGCCCGCCAGCAGCGCACCGTCCACGAACGCTCCGGACTCCCGCAGCTCGGCGACCTGAGCGACGCCGAGCGTCGCCATGGCGACCTGGGTGAATTGGGTCAGGTGCAGAACGCCTTCGGGGTGGAGGTACTCCACGCCGTCGGCCTTGAGGTGAGTGGGGTTGTCACGCACGACGGCGAGGATGGAGAACCCGAGCGCCTTGCGGGTGTGCCGGTCGGCGCGGTCCCAGACCTCGCGGGCCGCTTTCGATCTCGCCCGCGCATCCAGACCCATGCCCTTGCGCTGGATGCCCTGGCCGGGGAATGCGTAGACCGTGCGCGGAGCCGCGGTGCGGGCCGTGGCCGTCATGACCATATCGCCGTCCACCCGGCAGGTGAGCTCCAAAAGCTCTGCGCCACCGTCAATTCCGATGCGGTCGATGCGCAGGTTGATGCGCGCGCCGGGCCGGACCATGCCGAGGAAGCGAGCGGTCCACGCGGTGAGCGTGCGCGGCACGCCGGATCCCGCGGTGTCCACGGCGCTCACCGCATGCTGCGCGGCCGCCGACAGCCACATGCCGTGCACGATCGGCGAGCCGAGCCCGGCCAGCCGAGCGGCGGCCTGCGAGGTGTGGATCGGGTTGTGGTCCCCCGACATCTCGGCGAACGCCGCCATGTCGCGCGGCGCGACCAGCACCAGGTCGCGGAAGCGCCTGCGCGGGGTCTCCTTCACCGACTCCGCCGCGCCCGCGGCCTTCGCCGGGTCCGCCAGCCGGCCTGCATCAACGCGGCCCCGGATCGCAAAGCGCTCCACCAGGGTGGCCAGTGTCGGTGCGTCCAAACCGGTTTCGGGGTCGTCGAACAGCACGCCGACACGCACTCGCACCTCGACCACTCGGCCCAGGTCGGTGTCGTTCACCTCGCCGGACTCCGCCCGCACGGTGAGTACGCACGTGTCCTTGGGCATCTCGCCGGTCAGGGCGATCCGGTGGTCCAGGTGCACGAGGTCCAGCAGGCCCTCGACCACCGCGAGCGCGTCGCCCGCAGCCGCGGACGACGGCACGGTGGTGGCCCCCAGCACCGCGAATACGGCGGGCCAGCAGGCGCCGACGAGGACGTCCGGGGCCACCCGGCCGACAGTGCTCAACGCGGCGGGCAGGCCTGCGCCGGTGACGCCGGCGTGGTCGGCCGCCAGATCCGGGGTCCATGCCAGGTTCATGTGCGCGACGTGCGCCGGGCCCGAGCCCTCCGCACTGCGCTCGACGACCTTCACCTCCGGCAGGTCGCCGCCCGCGGCGACGGCGAGCAGCTCGGTCATCGCGGCCGCCGCGTCGGCGGCGGTGACGACCGGGGCGCCGCCCAGGCGCGCCGTCTCCGGGATACTCAGACGAATTCGCAGCTGCGCACCGGGCGCTACCGCGACCGCCAATTCAACCTGCCCGGAATCAGTTTCGGTGAGGGTAGCGCCGGTCTCGGGGTGAACCAGG
>JABFVX010000173.1 GCA_013362555.1 Mycobacteriaceae bacterium | reverse complement strand
CAGCAGCGTCGTCGGCACGTGCACCACCCGCACCCCGCGCATCCAAGTGCCCGCGACGAAGCCCGCCAGGTCGGTCGCCGCCCCCCCGCCCAAGCCGATCACCGCGTCCGAGCGGGACAGTCCGATCCGGCCGAGCACCTCCCAGCAATAGGCCGCCACCTGCAGGTCCTTGCCCTGTTCGGCGTCCGGAATCTCGATTCGGTGCGCGTCGATGCCGGTGTCGGCCAACGCCTTCCGCGCCGCCTCGGCGGTCTGGGCCAGCGGCGCCTGGTACAGGATGGCGACGGTGCGGGCGCCGGACACCGCCTCGACCACATCGCCCAGCAGACCGCGCCCGATGGTGACCCGATACGGGTCGGCGGTCTTGACATCGATGTGCACGGGAGACTCTTCGGTTCGGCTCACTGTTCCTGTCCTGCCTGTGCGGCGTTCGCTTCCATTTTGGTGATGATGGTCTCTACGACGCGGGCCGGGCTGCGGCCGTCGGTGCGCACCCTGATGGTCGCCACCTCGCGGTACAGCGGCCTGCGCTTGCGCATCAGTTCGCGGTAGGCCGCGGCGGGGTCGGGTCCGTTGAGGAGGGGGCGCTGCTTGGTCGCGCCGGTGCGCCGCAATCCCTCGCCGACGCTGATCTCCAGGTAGACCACGGTTCGGTTGCGCAGCAGGGCGCGGGTGGAGCGCGACAGCACTGCACCGCCGCCCAGCGACACCACTCCGCGCTCGGCGAGGATCGCGCGGCGCACTACGCGTTCCTCGATCTCGCGGAAGGCGGGCTCGCCGTCGGCGGCGAAGATCTCCGGGATAGTGCGTCCCGCTTCCTTCTCGATTCCCGCGTCGGTGTCGTACAGCGCCACGTCCAGAGCCTTGGCCAGGCGTTTTCCGATGGTGGTCTTGCCTGCTCCGGGCGGTCCCACCAGCACCACCCGCGGCGAGCGCGGATCGGCCGCGACAATCACGGCGCTGACAGATGGGGCCGGGCCGCGATCGCCTTCAGGTAGCTCTCGATGTTGCGCTGGGTCTCGGGCAGCGAGTCGCCGCCGAACTTGTCCAGCACGGCCTGCGCGACGACCAGCGCCACCATCGCCTCGGCGACGACGCCCGCGGCGGGCACGGCGCACACGTCCGAGCGCTGGTGGATGGCGACGGCCTCGTCGCCGGTGCTCATGTCCACGGTCGACAGCGCGCGCGGAACCGTCGAGATCGGCTTCATCGCGGCACGCACCCGCAGCGGCTCGCCGTTGGTCATGCCGCCCTCCAGCCCGCCCGCGCGGTTCGTGGAGCGCAGCACACCGTCCGGGCCGGGCCGCATCTCGTCGTGGGCCTGGCTGCCGCGCCTGCGCGCCGTCTCGAAGCCGTCGCCGACTTCGACGCCCTTGATGGCCTGGATTCCCATCAGCGCCGCGGCCAGCCGCGCGTCCAGGCGCTCCGCACCGCTGATGAACGAGCCGAGCCCGATCGGCAGGCCCTCGACAACCACTTCGACGACGCCGCCGAGGGTGTCGCCGTCCTTCTTGGCGGCCTCGATCTCGGCGATCATCGCCGCCTCCGCCGCCTTGTCGAACGCGCGCACCGGGCTCTCGTCGATCGCGGCCAGGTCCGCCGCCGTCGGGACCGCCCCGGTCGGAGCCGCGGCGCCGCCGATCGACACCACGTGCGAGACGACCTCGGCCCCGAGGGCTTGGCGCAGGAAGGCCTTGGCCACCGTGCCGACCGCGACCCGAGCCGCGGTCTCGCGGGCGCTGGCCCGCTCCAGCACCGGGCGGGCATCGTCGAAGCCGTACTTGAGCATGCCCGCGTAGTCGGCGTGGCCGGGACGCGGCCGGGTCAGCGGCGCGTTGCGGGCCAGCTCGGCCAACTCCTCGGCAGGCACCGGGTCGGCAGCCATGACGGTTTCCCATTTCGGCCACTCGGAGTTGCCGACCTCGATCGCCAGCGGGCCGCCGAGGGTGCGCCCGTGCCGCACGCCGCCGACGACGGTGACCTTGTCGGCCTCGAACTTCATCCGGGCGCCGCGCCCGTAGCCCAGCCGGCGCCGGGCCAGCTGCTCGGCGATGTCGGCCGACGTCACCTCGACCCCCGCAACCATCCCCTCCAGGACGGCGACAAGGGCGGGCCCATGGGATTCTCCGGCAGTTATCCAGCGCAACACCCCGCAATGATCCCATGGCCCCCGGTACTGCCCGCAAACGCACCCTTTCTCGCCAAACGCACCGCAATTAGTGCGCTATTTCCGGTGCGTTTGGCAAGAAGGGGTGCGTTTGCCGCTACCCCCAGACCACGGCAAGCACGGTTGCGGCGCACATCGACGGGCCGTGCGGCAGCGCGCGCGTCCCGCGGCGCGCGGACGCGACGACGCCGAGCACGGCCGTCAGGGC
>JABFVX010000216.1 GCA_013362555.1 Mycobacteriaceae bacterium | reverse complement strand
GCAGGAGCGCGAGTGCCTCGATCGAGGTGAGGCCGCGGCGCCTCGGGGGCGCGGGTGTGGCCGATCTCTCGGCGGGGTTCTCGGTCTCGGCGAGTTCGGCGCTCACGCAGTCATTGTGCGTCATGGCCGCAGGTGAACGAACGGCCGCCCGACGTGACCCACCAGTACGTGAGGGTTCCGCTTTATTACTCTTGGGCGGTGCGCGTTCCCACCCTAGGTACCGACCCCAGCCGTGTCCCGGCCGCCTGCCGGTGGCTGCTGGCGAACCCTCGGTTCCAGATGGTGTCGATGGCGGTGATCCTCGTGAACGCCGCCGCGCTGGGGGCGATGACGTTCCCGCACTCGGCCGAGTTCGCGAAGTTCCTGCACTGGGTCGACCACGTGTGCCTGGGGTTCTTCACGTTCGAGGTGCTGGCCGGGCTGCTGTCGTTCGGGCGGCGGCCGCTGCGGTTCTTCAAGGACGCCTGGAACGTCTTCGACTTCGTGATCGTGTTCGCGTCGTTCATGCCGGGCCTGCGCGAGAACGTGACGATCCTGCGAATGCTGCGGTTGGCGCGGATCGTGCGGATCTTCCGGAACCTGCCGTCGCTGCGTCTGCTGCTCGTGGCGGCCGGGAAGGCGATTCCGAAGTCGGCGGGCGTGTTCGCGCTCACGGGCGTGGTCATGTACCTGTGGGCGATGGTCGGGTGGATCGCGTTCAGCGCCAGCGACCCCGACCACTTCGGCACGGTCGGCAAGGCGCTGCTGAACCTGTTCCAACTGGTGGCATTCGACGACATGGGGAACGTCATGCGCAACAGCATGGCGCACAACATCTGGACGCTGCCGTACTACCTGGTGTTCATCCTGTTCGGCGCGTTCGTGCTGGTGAACCTGCTGCTCGGGGTCGTGCTCGCGTCGATGGAGGAGGCGCAGCGCCTCGACGACATCGACGACCAGATCTCGGCCGACACCGCGATCATCCTCGAGCGGATCGACAAGCTGCAGAACACGGTCGACAAGCTCCAGGCGGACCAGGAACGCGGCCGGGGCTTCACCCCGTTCAGATAACGGGCGCCGGGTCACGGAGCGAGGTGTCGGGCAGGGCTCCGCCCCTGGGCCGCCGAGCGGCTGCGCCGCCCGACCCTGGTTCACGGCCTAAGGCGCGACGGGGTTCGGCACGACCCCGCCCCTGCGCCCCGACTCGGCTCCGCCTCCCGACCCCGGTTCACCGCCTAAGGCGCGACGGGGTTCGGCACGGCTCCACCGAAGCGGCGGTCGCGGCTCGCGTAGATCTCGCAGGCGTGCCAGAGGTGGCGGCGGTCGAAGTCGGGCCAGAGGACGTCGAGGTAGACCATCTCGGCGTACGCGGACTGCCACAGGAGGAAGTTCGAGGTCCGCTGCTCGCCCGAGGGGCGCAGGAACAGGTCGACGTCCGGCAGGTCGGGGTTGTACAGGTACTTCGCGAAGGTCTTCTCGGTGATGCGCTCGGGGTTGAGCTTTCCGGCCTTCACGTCGCGCGCGAGGGCGGCGGCGGCGTCGGCGATCTCGGCGCGGCCGCCGTAGTTCACGCAGAACTGCAGCGTGATCTTGTCGTTCTTCTTCGACATCTCCTCGGCCACTTCGAGTTCGCTGATGACGCTCTTCCACAGCTTGGGGCGGCGCCCGGCCCAGCGGATGCGCACGCCCATGGCGTGCAGCTCGTCGCGGCGGCGGTGGATCACGTCGCGGTTGAAGCCCATGAGCCAGCGGACCTCGTCGGGGCTGCGCCGCCAGTTCTCGGTCGAGAAGGCGTAGGCGGAGACCGTCGAGATGCCCATCTCGATCGCGCCCTCGATGGTGTCGAACAGGGAGGCCTCGCCCATGGTGTGGCCCTCGGTGCGCTTCAGGCCGCGCTCCTTCGCCCAGCGGCCGTTGCCGTCCATCACGAGCGCGACGTGCCGGGGCACCAGCTCGCGCGGCAGCGCGGGCGGGACCGCGCCCGAGGGGTGCGGCTTCGGCGGCTCGTACGTGCGGCTCACAGGACCTCCAGGCGGCCAAGTCGTCAGCGGGGCCTCGATACTAATCCGGGCACGAGGGAGGCCCGGCGCACGCCCGCCCGGAGCCGGTCCCGGGACCGGTGAGCGCCTTGCGGCCCTGCCATTGTCGAGGGATGCGCACGGCAGCCCACCCGCCGAGGATGCACGCCGTGCGGCCCCGTCGCGGCCACGGATACACACCGCGCGAACCCGGCTCGCCGCTGAGGTTGAGCGCCACGCTGGCATCGCGGCGCCGCCGAAGGCGTGCCCGCATGCGGCCCGGACGGCCACGGACGAGCGCCATGCGAGCCCGCCGCCGAAGGCCGGGCGCCACGCGGTCGCGTGGTAGCCGATGGCCGCGCCCTCCCAGCTCCGCTGCCC
>JABFVX010000425.1 GCA_013362555.1 Mycobacteriaceae bacterium | reverse complement strand
CGGGGGCGGACCCGTCGACGCCCGCTCGGTGGCCGATGCCGTCCCCGCCACCGTCGCCGAGCTTCTCACCCACCGCCCAACCCCTCCAGAATGACCCGTGACGTGCGCTGAGCGCACGTCACGGGTCATTCTGGAGTCGTGTGAGCGCTACTTCTTTCGGCCGGTCTTCTTCGGCTTGTCGGCCTTCTTGTGCGGCTTGGCCTTCCTGGGCGCCGACTTCTTCTCCGCTTTCGTGCGGTTGGCCTTCTTCGATGCCTTCTTGGCGGTCTTCTCGCGCGGCGTCTCGGTCGCGGGAGTGTGCGGCACAGCGGGTTCGGTTTCGGCGCGCACGAGGTTGCGCAAGGTCTGACCGGCGGTGAACCGAGGCACGCGAGCGGCAGGCACCTGCATCGGCTTGCCGGTGCGGGGATTTCGAGCGACTCGGGCCGCGCGGTCGGCGCGGTCGAAGGTTCCGAAGCCGGTCACCACGACGCGCTCGCCCGCGGCGACCTGTCGGGCGATCTCGTCGAACACGGCTTCCACCCCGCTGCGCGCGGTCGCGTCGCTCTGGTCGAGTCGCGCGGCCACCGCGGCGACCAATTCCGTTTTGTTCACGGTGGATCCATCCTTTCTTCGGCGTCGGTTCACCGAGTGGTGGGCACCGTAACACCCGAAGCTTCTCCAGAACGACCCGTGACGTGCGCTGGTCGCACGTCACGGGTCATCGTGGAGGCACAGCGGTCACATGATGGCGAAAACCGCGATCACGCACGGGAGGAAAACCGCGGCGCCGGCGAGGAGTCCGGCTTGCTGGGGCCAGCCGCGGCGGTCGCCGACGCGGGCGACGGCCACGGACACCACGGCGGCGGCCAGCCAGCCC
This sequence comes from Mycobacteriaceae bacterium, assembly GCA_013362555.1. GTDB lineage: Bacteria > Actinomycetota > Actinomycetes > Mycobacteriales > Mycobacteriaceae > JABFVX01. The sequence continues at coordinate 8,693 of JABFVX010000425.1, read as the reverse complement.
GCCGGCGCGAGGTATGCGCCGTAGACCCGCCAGAAGCTCGGATGACACGGCCGCAGGAAAACCGGGTCCTGGAAGCCGTAACACTCGGTTTCGACGTCGACCCCGGCTGTCAGCCACAAGATCACCGCGACGACGAGTCCGCACGCGCCCAAGAGCGTCCACGCGATCCAGAAACCGGTCCTGCGGTCGGTCTGCACACGGAGAGTGTAGGGAGCCGGGGCCGCTGTGCGGGCGGGATTCGCGGCTCGCTCGTCCGGCGTGTCGGCTTGGGATGTGTCGGAGCCCGAACGACCGTGGCCTGTCGGGAACCGGCCAGACACAGGATCCGATACCGGCCGCAGGTCGGGTGACGGCACACTGTCCTCGGAAAGGACGCTTTTGCGCCGGATTTCGGCGCGTAGTGTGCGGTCTCCCGACCAGCAATCGGAGTCAGGGAGCCCCGGGGACGGCGTTGGCGACGATTTCGGCGCGGAGGGCGGCGATTTCGGTCCGGAGGCTCCTGACTTCCTCCACCAGCTGCTGGTTGGGAGTGGGATGGGCTGCCTGTGAGTTTTCGAGTGCGGCTTCTTCGGCGTGCTGGTGCTCCAGTCCGCTGACGATGACGGCGATGAACAGGTTGAGCACGGCGAATGTGGATACGACGATGTACACGACGAAAAACAGCCAGGCGACCGGCTCCTCGTGCATGACCGTGCGGGCCACATCAGGCCACGCTTCTCCGGTCATGGTCTGGAACAGGGTGAACAGCGACGTGCCCATGTCGTCGAAGTACTCCGGCGCGGCGTGCCGGAACATCTGGGTCGCCATGACAGCGGCGACGTAGAGGATCAGCGCAAGCAACGCCGCGATGGAGACGAGCCCGGGTATGGCCGCCAGCAGGCCGTTGACGACGCGCTTCATGGCAGGCACCGCCGCCATCAGCCGGAGCACGCGCAAGACCCGCAGCGCCCGCAGAATGGTGAAGGGACCGGTAGCGGGGATCAATGCGATGGTGATGACGACGAAGTCGAACACATTCCACGGATCTTTGAAGAACTTCCAGCCGTGGCCGTAGATCCGCAGCGCCAGCTCCGCGGTGAAGACGAACATCGCAACCCGGTCGGCGGCGTGCAGCAGTTCGTGGGTGTCGGCGGAGAACCCCGTCGAGGTCTCCAGGCCCAGCGTCGCCGCGTTGGCAAGGATCACGACGATGATGAAATTCTGAAATCGCCTGTGCTCGACGATAGTTCGAATGCGTGCGCGTACCGCCATCTACAGATTGTGGCGGATTGTTTTGTACCAGAGGTGATTTGCCACCGAACTCGCACCGAAACTCGATGTGTGCGGGTGTCCCATCAGTTGCGCCCAACTCCCCTCAGGTGTCGTTCCGAAGGGCCGCGCCGCGTGCGCCGCGGTCCGCAACATTCCATCCAGAATGACCCGTGACGCGCACTCAACGCACGTCATGGGTCATTCCGGAGGTTCTTGGACCGGGCTCAGGCTGGGCGCGCGCAGGCTGGGCGGGAGCGGTGTCCCCGGGAGCGGTGTCGTCGGGTGTGGTGTCTTGGGGTGTGGTGTCGCCCGGCGCGGGGCGGTCGTCGAGCACGGTGGTCTCGTCGAAAGGCGCGGCGCCGGAGAGGACGCGGGTGAGCTGGGAGCGGTCGAGTTCGCCTGCCCAGTGGCCGATGAGCACGGTGGCGACGGCATTGCCCGCGAAGTTGGTCAGCGCCCGGGCTTCGGACATGAACCGGTCGATGCCGACGATCAGCCCCACGCCGTCCACCAGCGCCGGGCGGTGCGACTGCAGTCCGGCCGCGAGCGTGGCCAAGCCCGCCCCGGTGACGCCCGCCGCGCCTTTGCTCGCGACGACCATGAACAGCAGCAGCCCGACCTGTTCGCTCAGCGCCATGGGCTTGTCCATCGCTTCGGAGATGAACAGCGCGGCCATCGTCTGGTAGATCGCGGTGCCGTCGAGGTTGAAGCTGTAGCCGGTGGGCACCGTGATGCCGACGACCGGTTTGCTGACCCCCATGTGCTCCATCTTCGCGATCAGGCGTGGCAGTGCGGTCTCCGACGACGATGTCGACAGGATCAGCAGGAACTCCCGACCCAAGTACCACAGCAGCGCGAACACGTTCACCCGGGCGGCCAGCCACAGCAGCCCGCCGAGCACGACCGCGACGAACACCGCGCAGGCGAGATAGAAACCGGCCATGATCACCGCGAGACTCTTGAGCGCGGTGGTGCCGGTGGCGCCGACGACCGCGGCGATGGCGCCGAACGCGCCGATCGGCGCGGCCCACATGATCATCGCCATCACCCGGAACACGAGCTTCGACAGGTGCTCGACACCGCGCAGCACCGGGGCGCCCGCCGGGCCCATGGCCTGGAGTGCGAACCCGATCAACAGGGCGACCAGCAGTGTCTGCAACACCTTGCCGGACACGAGCGCGGACACGAGCGTGGTGGGGATGACGTCGAGAAGGAACTCGGTGGTCCCGGTCGCCGCGCCGGAGGTGACCTGGGCGTGGCCCGCGGTGGCGAGCTTCGCGGTCAGGTGCAGGCCGGACCCGGGCTGCAGCAGGTTGCCCACTGCCAGCCCGATGCCGAGGGCGACGGTGGACATCACGAGGAAATACCCCAGCGCCATAGCGCCGACCCGGCCGATCTTGGCGACCTGGGCGACCGACCCGATGCCGAGCACGATGGTGCAGAAGATGACCGGCGAGATCATCATCTTGATCACGTTCACGAACCCGGCGCCCAGCGGCTTCAGCTCGATGGCGAACGTCGGCGCGGCCAGCCCGACCGCGATGCCCGCCGCCACCGCGCCCAGCACCGCGAGATACAGATAGTGCGTGCGGTCGCCGCGGCGCGACCCCTGCGAATCCCTCATCATGGTTTGCCATTCTGCGTCAACCGTGCGTCGTTCTGACACCCGTTGCGTGCATCTACACCCGCAGCTGCGGGTGTAGATGCACGCAACGGGTGTCAGGCCGTCGATTGGACGTCGGTAGGGTCGGGCTAGGAGGCCAGGCAGCCGGGGCCGAGGAGGGCTTTCAGGTCGCCCATGAGGGCTGAGGAGGGGCTCACCCGCAGGCTGTCGTCGACCTTGAGGGTGGTGGTCTTGCGGTTGCTGACCAGTTTGATGTGCACGTCGGCGGTGCCGGGGTGGGTCGTGAGGACGCGTTTGAGGGCGCCGATCTTGTCCGGAGTGCACATGCGGGTGGGGATGCTCACCGCCAGCGGCTTCGCGACGCCGACCTGGGACAGGTCCGGCACCGCGAGGTCGTTGGCGATCAGCGAGATTCGGTCGTCGCGCACCGAGACGCGCGCCTTCACCAGCACGACGGCGTCCTCGACCACGTCCATCCCGTACACCGAGTACGCCTGCGGGAAGAACAGCACCTCGATGCCGCCGGTGAGGTCTTCGAGCTGCGCCGAGGCCCAGGCGAGGCCGTTCTTGTTGATGCGGCGGTTCACCGAGGCGAGGATGCCGCCCAAGGTCACCTGGGCGCCGTCCTTGACTTCGCCTTACAGGATCGTCGGGATCTGGGTGTCGGACTGCGCGGCCAGGATGTGCTCGACGCCGTTGAGCGGATGTCCGGACACGTACAGTCCGAGCATTTCCCGCTCCAGGGCGAGGCGGTGCTTGTCGTCCCACTCGTCGTCGGGGATCTTCACGTTGAACACGGCGGACAGCGCGTCGTCGCCGTTGTCGGCGTCGGCCCCGCCGAACAGGTCGAATTGACCTACCGCCTCGGCCTTCTTGGTGCTCATCACCGCGTCGATGGCATCGGAGTGCACCAGCAGCAAGCCCTTGCGGGGATGGCCGAGAGAGTCGAAAGCCCCTGCCTTGATGAGCGATTCGGTGACTTTCTTGGTGCACGCGACCGCGTCGATCTTGTTGAGGTAGTCGGAGAACTCGACGAACTTGGACTTCTCCTTGCGCGCGGCGATGATCGAGGCGACCACGTTGGCGCCGACATTGCGCACCGCGCCGAGCCCGAACCGGATGTCCGCCCCGACGGAGGCGAAGTTCTGCTCGGACTCGTTCACGTCCGGCGGCAGTACCGTGATGCCGAGGCGGCGGCAGTCGGCCAGGTACACCGCGGCCTTGTCCTTGTCGTCGCCGACGCTGGTGAGCAGCCCGGCCATGTACTCGGCGGGGTAGTTGGCCTTGAGGTAGGCCGTCCAGAACGACACCAGGCCGTAGCCCGCCGCGTGCGACTTGTTGAACGCGTAGCCCGCGAACGGAAGGATGGTGTCCCACAAGGCTTTCACCGCGGCCTCGGAGAAGCCGTTGCCGGTCATGCCCTCTTTGAAGCCCTGGTACTCGGCCTCGAGCACCTCGAGCTTCTTCTTGCCCATGGCCTTGCGCAGCGCGTCGGCTCGGCCCATCGTGTAGCCGGCGACCTTCTGCGCGATGAACATGATCTGCTCCTGATAGACGATCAGGCCGAAGGTTTCGGCCAGGATGTCCTTCAGGGGCTCTTCGAGTTCCGGGTGGATCGGCTTGATCGGCTGGCGGCCGTTCTTGCGGTCGGCGTAGTCGTTGTGGGCGTTCATGCCCATCGGACCCGGGCGGTACAGCGCGAGCACCGCGACGATGTCGTTGAACCCGGTGGGCTGCATGCGCCGCAGCAGGTCCCGCATCGGGCCGCCGTCGAGCTGGAACACCCCGAGGGTCTCGCCCCGGGACAGCAGCTCATACGTCGCCGGGTCGTCGAGGGGCAGGTGGTCCATGTCGAGGTCGACGCCCCGGTTGGCCTTGATGTTGTCGAGCGCGTCGCCGATGACGGTGAGGTTGCGCAGCCCGAGGAAGTCCATTTTCAGCAGGCCGATGGCCTCGCACGACGGATAGTCCCAGCCTGTGATGATGGCGCCGTCCTGGGGCCGCCGCCATACCGGGATGGCGTCCATCAGCGGCTCGGACGACATGATCACCGCGCAGGCGTGCACGCCCGCGTTGCGGATCAGGCCCTCCAGACCCCGTGCTGTCTCGTAGATCTTGGCGACGTCGGGGTTGGTGTTGATGAGCTCGCGGACCTCGGCGGCCTCTTTGTACCGCTCGTGCTCGGCGTCCATGATGCCCGACAGCGGGATGTCCTTGGCCATGATCGGCGGCGGCAGCGCCTTCGAAATCTGGTCCGCGATGGCGAAACCCGGCTGGCCGAACTGCACGCGGGCCGAGTCTTTCAACGCGGCTTTGGTCTTAATCGTGCCGAAGGTGATCACCTGCGCGACCCGGTCGGCGCCCCACTTGTCCGTGGCGTAACGCACCATTTCGCCGCGGCGGCGGTCGTCGAAGTCGATGTCGATGTCGGGCGCGGACGGCCGCTCGGGGTTGAGGAACCGCTCGAAGAGCAGCCCGTGCGGGATCGGGTCGATGTTGGTGATGCCGAGCGAGTAGGCGACCAGCGAGCCCGCCGCCGATCCGCGGCCGGGCCCCACCCGGATGCCCACCTCCTTGGCGTGTGTGACGAGGTCGCCGACGACGAGGAAGTAGGCCGGGAAACCCTTCTGCTTGATGACGTCCAGCTCGTACCGGGCGCGGCGGCGGTACTCCTCGGGCACGTCGGCGTCCACGCCGCCGAAACGGCGGGCCAGCCCGCGCTCGACCTCGGCGGCCAGCCAGGAGTCCTGGTCTTCGCCCTCGGGCACCGGGAACACCGGCATCCGGTCCTGGAAAGCCCAGACGTCCTCGTAGGACTGCACCCGATCGCCGATCAACAGGGTGTTGTCGCAGGCGTCCGGAACCTCGGCGTCCCACAGGGCCCGCATCTCGTCGGCGGACTTGAGGTAGTAGCCGTCGCCGTCGAACTTGAAGCGGGTCGGGTCGGACAGCGTCTTGCCGGTCTGCACGCACAGCAGCGCCTCGTGATTGCTCGAGTGCTCCTTGGTGACGTAGTGGCAGTCGTTGGTGGCCAGCGGCGGGATGCCGAGTTTGCGGCCGACGTCGAGCAGGCCTTCGCGCACCCGGCGCTCGATGGACAGCCCGTGGTCCATCAGCTCGAGGAAGAAGTTGTCCTTGCCGAAGATCTCCTGCCACTTGGCCGCTGCCTCCAAGGCTTCGCGCTCGTGGCCGAGCCGCAGCCGGGTCTGCACCTCGCCGGAGGGGCAGCCGGTGGTGGCGATGATCCCGGCGGCGTGCTCGGCGATGATCTCGGCGTCCATCCGGGCCCACTTGCCGAGCTGGCCTTCGATGGAGGCCAGCGACGACAGCCGGAACAGGTTCCGCAGCCCGGTCGCGTTCTCCGCGACCATGGTCATGTGGGTGTAGGCGCCGGAGCCGGACACGTCGTCGGACTTCTGGCTCGGGTCGCCCCACAGCACGCGCTTGGTCTCGAACCGCGACGCGGGCGCGATGTACGCCTCGATGCCGATGATCGGCTTGATGCCCGCCTTCACCGCCGAGTTGTAGAACTCGCTGGCGCCGTACATGTTGCCGTGGTCGGTCATCCCGACCGCGGTCATGCCGAGTCGGTTGGCCTCCGCGAACAGCGGTGAGATTTTCGCCGCGCCATCGAGCATCGAATACTCGGTGTGGTTGTGGAGATGGACGAACGACCCGGACCCGCTCCGGGGGGACGAGACTGACACGCGGGCCAGTCTAGATGCCCGGCCCGACTGCTCCCGCCAGGCGCGCGGACACTGCTGACGAGATGTCCGGAACGACCCATGAGTTGCCTTGACCGCAACTCATGGGTCGTTCTGGAGTATCAGCGGGGGGTGAGGACGAAGACCGGAATTCGGCGGTCCGTCTTCTGCTGGTAGTTGTCGTAGTCGGGCCAGACCTCGGCGGCGCGGGCCCACCAGGCGGCCTTCTCGTCGCCGTGGACCTCGCGGGCGGTGTAGTCCTTGGTGACGGTGCCGTCCTGGAGTTCCACGTGCGGGTCGGCGACGATGTTGTGATACCAGACCGGGTGCTGCGGCGCGCCGCCCAGCGAGGCGACCACGGCGTACTCGCCGTCGTGCTCGACCCGCATCAGCGGAATCTTGCGCAGCTTGCCCGTCTTGCGGCCGCGAGTGGTGAGCAGGATGACCGGCTTGCCCTGCAGTTCCATCGCCTTCTCGCCGCCTGCGGCCATGATCTTCTCGGCATGTTCACGAGCCCAGTCCGACGCTCCGGGTGCGTACTCTCCTGTCAATGGCATACCCGGAGTAACGCCCCGCGGCGGTTCCCGTGTTCCCGCACCCCGTACGACCCATGAGTTGCGCCCACACGCAGCTCATGGGTCGTTCCGGACGGTATTCGTCCTTACCGGGCGGTGATGCGCCGGGGGAGCATCGCGGCGGCGACCGCGGCGGCGGCGACGACGGCCGACCCGGTCCAGATGGCGGGGATCAGGCCGTCGACGTAGGCCGCCGGGCTGACGTACGAGCCGTACTCGGCGAACACCGACGCCAGCACCGCGACGCCCATGGCCACGCCGACCTCGCGGATGGTGTTGTTTGCGCCGGAGGCCATGCCCTGGTCGGCGGCGGAGGCGCTCGCCATCACGACCGTCGAGGACGGGGCGAAGGTCAGGCCCATTCCGACGCCCGCCAGCACGAACGCCGGGACGATCGCGGGGTAGCTGACGTCGGTCGCGGTGATGAGCGCGATCCACGCCAGTGCCGCGGCGAGCATTGCCTGGCCCGCGACGATCAGCGTGCGAGCCCCGATCCGGTCGACCACCAGCCCGGCCAGCGGAGCGACGACCATCGGGGCCATCGTCCACGGCAGCGTGCGCACGCCCGCTTCGAACGGGCTGTAGCCCTGCACGACCTGGAAGAACTGCGCCAGCAGGAAGATCGAGCCGAACACGCCCACCGCGAACAGGAACGCGGTGGCGTTGATCGCGGCGAACGTGCGCGAGCCGAACAGCCGCAGCGGCAGCATCGGCTGCGCCACCCGCAGCTCCCACGCCACGAACGCGGCCAGCAGCGCCGCGCCGCCGATCAGGCCGGCCAGCACGCCCGCCGAGGTCCAGCCGTCGTCGGCGCCGTGCACGACGCCCCAGACCAGCGCGAGCACGCCGCCCGCCGACAGCACCAGGCCCAGGATGTCGAGTTTGCGCGCCCCGCCGAAGGATTCATCGAGAACCCGGGACGCGAACGGCAGCACCGCCAGCCCGATGGGCACGTTCAGCCAGAAGATCCACTGCCAGCTCAGCCCGTCGACGACCGCGCCGCCCACCACGGGGCCGACGGCGACGCCGAGCCCGGAGATGCCGCCCCAGATCCCGATGGCGGCGCTGCGCATCTTCTCCGGCACCGCGGCCGACAGCAAAGTCAGCGACAGCGGCATCACCGCGGCCGCTCCGAAGCCCTGCACCGCGCGGGCGGCGGTGAGCATCCACGGCTCGGTGGCGAGCGCGCACGCCGCGGACGCGGCCGTGAACAGCGCGATGCCCGCGACGAACAGCCTGCGGCGGCCGAGCCGGTCGCCGAGGGCGGCCGCGGTCAGCAGCAGCGAGGCGAACGAGAGCGTGTACGCGTTCACGAACCACTGCAGGTCGGCCAGCGAGGCGTTGAGCTCGGTGCGGATGACCGGCAGTGCGTTGGTGACCACGAGGTTGTCCAGCGTGACCATGAACATCGGGATACCGACGGCGGCGAGGACGGCGGCGATCGGGCGCCGCCGCGGCGGCGCGTCCGGGGAGGCGGGGGCGAGTGTGGAAGTCATGTCCAGCCTTTGGTGTTATTGACATATAACGAGGTGACATCAG
>JABFVX010000145.1 GCA_013362555.1 Mycobacteriaceae bacterium | reverse complement strand
GGCGACCCGGTCCAGCACCGGTTCGCCGCGGCGGTCGCGGCGGCCGGAGCGCTGGACGCGGCGGTCGACAATGCCAAGGACTGCATCCAAGTGCTCGGCGGCATCGGCTTCACTTTCGAACACGACACCCACCTCTACTTCCGGCGCGCCGTGGCGCTGCGACAGCTGCTGGGCGGCGGCGGCCGCTGGCGCTGTGCCGCGGCCGAGCTCGCCCTGTCGGGCGTGCGGCGCACGCTCGCGCTGGAACTCGACGACTCCGATGTCGAGGTCGAGGCGACCGTGCAGCGGATCGCCGCGATCGCCGACCCGCAGCAGCGTCGGCACGCGCTGGCCGACAGCGGCTACCTGGCGCCGCACTGGCCGCGACCCTACGGCGTCGACGCCGACCCGGCGCGGCAGTTGCTGATCGACGCCGCTCTCGCCCGCGCCGACGTGGAACGGCCGAACCTGGTGATCGGGGCCTGGGCGGCGCCAACCATCCTGGAGCACGGAACGCCGGAGCAGGCAGAACGTTTCGTCTGGCCGACGCTGCGCGGCGAGTACTACTGGTGTCAGCTGTTCAGCGAGCCGGAGGCCGGTTCGGACCTGGCGTCGCTGCGCACCAAGGCGATTCGCACCGGGGGCGGCTGGCTGCTCACCGGGCAGAAGGTGTGGACCTCCATGGCGCACAAAGCCGATTGGGCGATCTGCCTGGCCAGGACGGACCCGGACGCGGCAAAGCACAAGGGCATCACCTACTTCCTGGTCGACATGCGCGCCCCCGGCCTCGACATCCGGCCGCTGCGCGAGATCACCGGGGACGAGCGGTTCAACGAGGTGTTCCTGACCGAGGTGTTCGTGCCGGACGACTGCGTGGTCGGCGCGGTCAACGGCGGCTGGAAGCTGGCGCGCACCACGCTGGCCAACGAGCGGGTGGCGATGAGCGGGGGCTCCACCCTCGGCGAGTACCTGGAGAACCTGCTGGCCGCGGTGCCCGAGCACGGTCTCGACGGCATCGGGCCGGATCGGCTGGGCGCGTTGGTGACCGAGGCCGCCGCCTGTGCGGTGCTGGACGTGCGCGCGGTCATCCGCAGCCTCGACGGCCAGGATCCCGGACCGGAGTCCAGCGTGCGCAAGCTGATCGGCGTGCACCACCGCCAGGCTGTCGCCGAGGCCGCCATGGACCTGCTCGGCCCCGACGCCGCGCTCGGCGGCGTCGAACTCGAACAGGCCCAGCCGGTGCAGTACGAGTTCCTCCTCAGCCGCTGCCACAGCATTGCGGGCGGCACCACCCAGATCCTGCTCAACGTCGCCGCCGAGCAGCTCCTGGGCCTGCCGCGCGGCTGACCGATGTCCACAATGACCCGTGACGTGCGCCTGACGCACGTCACGGGTCATCGTGGACATTCCGAGCTACGTCTCGAGGTCGGTCTGACCCCAGTAGCCGTGCATTTCGACGATCTTGCCGTCGGGGGCGAAGCGCATGACGTCGATGACCCGGATGGTCATGGCGCCCGCGATGACGGTGAAGGCCATGGCGGCGCTGTCGCCCTGCGAGCCGCGGACGGGGGCGTCCAGGGTGAGCCGCAGCCCGCCCTTGGCCCCGTTGCGGAAGAATTCGCCGAAGGCGTCCTTGCCGACCTTGGGTTCGCTCCCGTGCGGGTCGTGCACCACGGCGTCGTCGGCGAACAGGGCGATGACCGCCTCGGCGTCGCCCGCGTTCCAGGCGTCCAGATACTTCTGGAGTACGGCTTTCATCTCGGCTTCGGTCGGCATGGGTGTCCTTTCTCGGGCATGTCCTCCTCTCAACCTAGAACATGTTTCATGTCGCGCACCAAGAAAAGTTGTCCTGAATGACCCACGACGTGCGCTTGGCGCGCTGTATGGGTCATTCTGGGAAGGCTGAGGTACTGGACGCGTTACCGATGTGAACGCCGGTCGGGTCGGCGGCTTCGCTTGCATGCGGAAGCCGATTCGGGATACAACTAGAACAGGTTTCATTTCTAGCGAGCGAGGAGCGGGCGTGGACTTCAGCCCCGACGAGAACCAGCGGGCCGTGGCCGAGCTGGCGCGCGAGGTGTTGCGGCGCGAGATGCCGGACGCGGTCTCCGACCTCGACCCCGCCCTCGGTTACGACCCGGCGGTCTGGGCGGCGCTGGCCAAGGCCGGACTGACGGCGCTGGCCGTGCCCGCCGAGCTGGGCGGAGACGGTCTCGGGATCGATGCGGTCGCGGTGGTGCTGACCGAGGTCGGCGCCCGCGGCGCCCGAGTGCCCGCGCTCGCGACGCTCGCGCTCGGGGTGCTGCCGCTGGCCGTGCACGGCACTGCCGAACAGCAGTCCGAGCTGCTGCCCGCGGTGGCCGCGGGCACGGCGCTGCTCACCGCCGCGGTGTCCGAGCCCGGCAGGCCGC
>JABFVX010000446.1 GCA_013362555.1 Mycobacteriaceae bacterium | reverse complement strand
CGCGCGGCGGCACTTCGGGATAAACCGCGCGGGGCCCCCCGCCGCAAGCCTCGAGATGGCGCAGATTCTCCGCGAGCCCCTGCTCGCTGACTCCCGTCAGCAGCCGCCGGATCTGCGAGAAGCGCCGTGGTCCCGCACCGAGCACCCACATCAGGTGCAGCTTCCATTTTCCGCCGACGACGTCGATCGCCACCGACATCCCGCAGACGTCGTGATCCCGGTCACCGCTCGACATCGCATGGCCTCCTGACCTGTTTCCCAACCTTGACGTAAGCAACCCGACCTCGAAGTGCGGTCTTCCCGGGGCTGCCGGCCGCGGCAACCATGGGTCCAGCGCCGATCCCCGCGCACTGGTCGAACCCGAAGGACACCCATGTCTCAGCAGAATCCCCGCTCCGTCTCCGTTATCGGCCTCGGACCGATGGGGCAGGCGATGGTCACCGCGTTGCTGGCGGCAGGAGTCGAGGTCACCGTCTGGAACCGCACGGCGGCCAAAGCGGACGCCATGGTCGAGCTCGGAGCCGCGCGCGCGTCGACCGTGTCCGACGCGCTGGAGGCCGGCGCGATCACCATCCTCAGCCTGACCCACTACGCGGCCATGTACGACGTGCTCGGGCCTGCTGTCGACAGTCTCGACGGCAGAACGATCGTCAATTTGTCGTCGGATTCGCCGGAGAACGCACGCAAAGGCGGCGCGTGGGTCCGCTCGCACGGTGCGCGGTTCTTGGCAGGCGGGGTGATGTCGGCGGGCGACAATCTCGCCCACCCGGCGTCCTACATCTTCTACAGCGGCCCGCGCGAAGTGTTCGATGCGCACGCCGAACTGCTGCGGCCGCTGAGCCCGCAGGAGTATCTCGGCCCGGACGACGGCGTGTCGCAGGTCTTCTACCAGGCACTGCTGACTATCTTCCATCCCTGGCTGCTGGCATTCGATCAGGCTTTGGCCGTCATTGCGAACTCCGGCCACGAGATCGAACAGTTCCTGCCGTACGCGATCCGCGCCAACAGCGCGTTTCCCTACTTCATGGAGGCCTTCGCCGAAGCGGCCCAAGCAGGCCGCCGAGAGGGCCTGGCCGGTTTCCGGATGATGGACGCAGGCGCACAACACGTCATCGACGCCAGCGAGGAAGTCGGCGTGGACGCCACGCTGTCGCACACCTCGCAAGCCTTCTGGCGCAAGGCTGTCGCCGCCGCCGAGCAGACGACAGACCCGGTGACCATCTTCAACCTGATGCGCCACGCCTCTCCGGAATGACTCGTGACGTGCGCTGAGCGCACGTCACGAGTCATTCCGGAGGAAGGGTTACTTCTGCGGGAGCTCGTGGTGGCCGCCGAATGCCTTGCGCATGGCGGAGAGAACCTTGTCGGCGTAGACGGCTTCGCCGCGGCTGGAGAAGCGGCTGAACAGCGACGACGCGAGGACCGGGGTGGGGACGGCGAGGTCGATCGCGGCGTCGAGTGTCCAGCGGCCCTCGCCGGAGTCGGAGACCCGGCCGCCGAAAGAGTCGAGGTTCGGATCAGCGTGCAGCGCTGCCGCGGTGAGGTCGAGCAGCCAGGACGCGACGACCGAGCCGCGCCGCCAGACCTCGGTGACATCGGCGACGTCGATGTCGTACTGGTAGTACTCCGGGTGTTCCAGCGGGGTCTCCTCGGCGGAGAACTCGCCGGCGTGCGAAGCGCCGAAGTTCGCCTTGTGCAGGATGTTCATCCCTTCGGCGTACGCGGCCATCGCACCGTATTCGATTCCGTTGTGCACCATCTTGACGAAATGGCCCGCGCCCGCGGGGCCGCAGTGCAGGTAGCCACGCTCCGCGGGCGACGGCTCGCCGGTGCGTCCCGGCGTCCGGGGCGCGGCGTCGACGCCCGGCGCGATGGACTCCAGCAGCGGCTCCAGGTGCTTGACCTGCTCCGCCTCGCCGCCGACCATCAGGCAGAAGCCGCGCTTCTCGCCGAAAACGCCACCCGAGGTGCCGATGTCGACGTAGTGAATTCCCTTGGGGCGCAGTGCTTCCGCGCGCTTGATGTCCTCGTGGTACCGGCTGTTGCCGCCGTCGATGATGATGTCGCCCGGCTCCATCAGCTCGGCGAGCTCGTCGATGACCTTGCCGGTGATGCCCGCCGGGATCATCACCCACGCCACCCGCGGCGTCGCCAGCGCGGCGACGAACTCGGGCAGCGAGGCGGTGTCGACGATGCCGGTGTCGGCGAGCGCCTGCGCGTTGGCCGGGTTGGTGTCGTACCCGACGGCGGTGTGCCCGTCGGCGACGATCCGCCGCACGATACCCGCGCCCATCCGGCCGAGCCCTACCATTCCCAGCTGCATCCGCCGCTCCTTCGGTGAGTAGTCGTGACGACTGTAACGCCGCTCATAGGAGCCCGATTAAACGGTTGGCTCCGTGC
>JABFVX010000100.1 GCA_013362555.1 Mycobacteriaceae bacterium | reverse complement strand
AGGCCGAGCTGCGCCGCGGTGGGCAGCGGCTCGGCCGGGTCGGCCGCCTTGCCGGTGTAAGGGTTGTAGATCGGCGTGTGCACCCGGGCTACAGCGTCTCGTTCAGGGCCTTGATCGGCATCTTCAGCTCGCCGAGCAGGTCGATGTCGGCCTCGGCCGGCCGGCCGAGGGTGGTGAGGTAGGTGCCGACGATGACGGCGTTGATGCCGCCCAGGATGCCCTGCTTGGCGCCGAGGTCGCCGAGCGTGATCTCGCGCCCGCCCGCGAACCGCAGGATGGTGCGCGGCAGCGCCAGGCGGAACGCCGCGACCGCCCGCAGCGCGTCGGCGGCGGGCAGCACCTCCAGCTCGCCGAACGGCGTGCCGGGACGGGGGTTGAGGAAGTTCAGCGGCACCTCGTCGGGCTCCAACTCCGCCAGCTGCGTAGCGAATTCGGCCCGCTGCTCCAACGTCTCGCCCATGCCGAGGATGCCGCCGCAGCAGACTTCCATGCCTGCCTCGCGCACCATCCGCAGCGTGTCCCAGCGCTCCTCCCAGGTGTGGGTGGTCACCACGTTCGGGAAATGCGACTTGGCGGTCTCGAGGTTGTGGTTGTAGCGGTGCACCCCCATCGCCGCGAGCTGGTCGACCTGCTCCTGGGTCAACATGCCGAGCGAACACGCGACCTGGATGTCGACCTCGTTGCGGATCGCCTCCACGCCGGCGGCCACCTGCGCCATCAACCGCTCGTCCGGACCGCGCACCGCGGCCACGATGCAGAACTCGGTCGCGCCGGTCTTCGCGGTCTGCTTGGCCGCCTCGACCAGGCTCGGAATATCCAGCCACGCCGCGCGGACCGGCGACTGGAACAGGCCGGACTGGGAGCAGAAGTGGCAGTCTTCCGGGCAGCCGCCGGTCTTCAGGCTGATGATGCCCTCGACCTCCACCTCCGGTCCGCACCACTTCATGCGGACGTCGTGCGCCAGTGCCAGCAGCTCCTCGAGCCGGTCGTCGCCGAGCCGCAGCACCTCCAGAGTCTGCTCCAGGCTGAGTCCCGCGCCGCGGCCGAGCACCTGCTCGCGCGCGACCCCGAGAATGTCGGTCTGAACCTGCGTCACCGGCGGCGCCCCTTCCGAAGGTCGTCCCATATCTGGACTTGAACGCTGTTCAGGCTAGGGTAGTCGCGTACCGAGGTCAACAAAGGCCGCGACGGGCGGCTCCCGTTCGTCGCCACGACACAGGGGGAACCGGGTGGTCCAGTTGCATCGCGGCGCGGTGGTCGAGGCGGCCGTGGCGATACTCGACGACTACGGCCTGGCCGACCTCACCATGCGCAGGCTCGCGACCGCGCTCGACGTCGCACCGGGTGCACTGTATTGGCACTTCCCGAACAAGCAGACCCTGCTGGGCGCGGTCACCGACCGCATCCTCGCCCCGATGGAACAGCCTGCCGCCGAAGACCATTGGGCCGAGCGGCTGGCCGAGCTCGCGCACCGACTGCGCGACGCTCTACTGGCCCACCGCGACGGCGCGGAACTGGTCGCCGCGAGCGTCGCAGCCCGGCTCACCGCCAGCCCGGTACGCGAAATCTTCACTGCCACAGCTCAATCCGCGGGCCTGCCGGCGGCCGAGGCCGCCCTGGCCGCCGACACCGTGCTCTACTATGTCCTCGGCTACACCGTCGACGAACAGTCCCGCATGCACATGGACTCCGCCGGCGCGCTCCCCGAGGATGCCTCTCCCCTGTCCGACCCCGTCGACGCAAGCACCCGTTTCGCGTTCGGCCTACGCCTGTTCCTGGGCGGAATCACCGCCAGAACGGCCCTCCGGAATGACCCGTGACGTGCACCCAACGCACGTCATGGGTCATTCTGGAGGGTTGCGGATTCGATGGCCGACACGCGGGCGGCCGGGACGCCCCAGGGGTCGGCGACTCCGACTCGGGAATCCAAGTCCCACAACACGCATTCCTCACCGGGGCGCGCCACCATCGACCACGCCACCACGGTGCGGCCCAGCTGCTCGGCCATCGACCCGCCGGGAGCTCCGCCGGGCGGGGCCCCGCCCTCGGGGTGGTGGTGCAGGAACCTGCCGTACGCGGCGTCGCAGAAGGCCGCGTAGCGCGCGGTGCACAGGATGAACCCGTGCCACGCTTCGTCCACCGCGAACGACGGCATCCCGATGACCTGTCCGTCCCGCAATGCCGCACCGCAGCACCGCAGCCACTGCCGCAGTCCGGTCTCGACCAGGTCGCGAGGCTCGAACGGACACGTCTTGTACACCGCCGCAGGCAGCTCCAATAGCCCCACGGCCCGCTGCACCCGCTCCGGTCGCACCCGCCGGTCCCACATGCCGCGCCTCCCTCGATTCCGCGAACGTGCCTCCAGAATGACCCGTGACGTGCGCTGAGCGCACGTCACGG
>JABFVX010000308.1 GCA_013362555.1 Mycobacteriaceae bacterium | reverse complement strand
ATTGGTGATCCAGCGCTTGACCCCGTTGAGCACCCAGTGGTCACCGTCGCGTACGGCGCGGGTCGTCATGCCGGCCGCGTCGCTGCCCGCCTCCGGCTCGGAGAGGCAGTAGGAGAACATCGCGTCGCCGCGGGCGACCGCCGGCAGGTAGCGCTTCTGCAGGTCGGCCGAGCCGGCGAGCATCAGAGGCAGGCTGCCGAGCTTGTTCACGGCCGGGATGAGGGAGCTGGACGCGCAGGCCCGGGCGACTTCCTCGATCACGATCGCGGTGGCGAGCGCGTCCGCGCCGGCCCCGCCGAACTCGGCCGGGATGTGCGGGGCGTGGAAGTCCGCGGCGCGCAGCGCGTCGTAGCTGGCCTGGGGGAACTCGCCGGTCTCGTCGGCCGCCGCCGCGTGCGGGGCGACCTTGTCCGCGCAGAGCTCGCGCACGGCCTCGCGGATGGCGACGTGCTCCTCGGAGAGCTGGTACAGATCGAAAGACACGATGCCTCCGTGCGGTGTTCCCAAGGGGTTTGCGTCTGTTACTCATGGGTAGCTTGGACGCGACTAGCCTAAACGAAGACTCAGGTTTTCGGCGAACCCGCCTGTCCCGTACGCTTCCTCGGGTGTTGGCGCGGGCGTACGCTCGCAACGGCCGGGGAATCGGCCGTAAAACGGCAACTTTCGGCGTTCTTGGTGACGTCTAGCGATGCAGTGTGATGTGCGAGACGGGAGAATGAAGGCGTGACGAACCCAGTTCAGGGCACGTATGTGCCGACGGTCACAGTCACTCCGCCCTCGGGCGCCGCGCGGCCCCGGCTGACCTTCATCGGCGTCGGCTACCTGGGCGCCACGTATGCGATCTGCTATGCCGAGCTCGGGTATGAGGTGCTGGCGGTCGACGTCGATCCGAAGCGGGTCGAGGACTTGTCGGCCGGGCAGATGCCGTTCCACGAGCCGGGGCTGGACGAGTTGCTCAAGCGGAACCTGGCGGCCGGCCGGCTGCGGTTCACGACCTCGTACCAGGAGGCCGCCGACTTCGGCGACGTGCACTTCATCTGTGTCGGCACCCCGCAGCGTTCCGACGGCATGGGCGCGGACCTGCGGTATGTGGAGTCGGCGATCGCGCCGCTGGCGCCGCACCTGACGCGTAAGGCGCTGATCGTCGGCAAGTCCACGGTTCCAGTGGGCACCGCCGAGTGGGTCGAGCACCTGGTCGAGAAGTACGCCGACCCGTCGCTGGGCATCGAGGTCGCGTGGAGCCCGGAGTTCCTGCAGGAGGGGTACGCCGCCGACGACGTCATGCGACCGAACCGGATCGTGTGGGCGGCGAAGACCGAGTGGGCGACCGCGATGCTGCACGCCGCGCACAAGGGTGTGTTCGACCTGGCGTCGACAGAGGATCGTGAGGTTCCCGTGGTGGCCACCGACTTCGCCACGGCGGAGCTGGTGAAGGTCGCGGCGAACGCGTTCCTGGCGACGAAGATCTCGTTCATCAATGCGATGGCCGAGGTGTGCGAGGTGGCCGGCGGTGACGTGACGCACCTGGCCCGAGCGCTCGGCTTCGACCCGCGGATCGGCAACCGGTTCCTGCAGTCCGGCGTCGGGTTCGGCGGCGGGTGTCTGCCCAAGGACATCCGGGCGTTCCAGGCGCGGGCGCAGGAGCTGGGTGCGGGTGAGGCGCTGCGGTTCCTGCACGAGGTCGGGCAGGTCCGGATCTGTCCGGGGCGCGGATCGCGGTGCTCGGTGCGACGTTCAAGTCCAACACCGACGACGTGCGGGACTCTCCGGCGTTGGCGGTGGCGGGGATGCTGGCCGAGGCCGGGGCCGACGTGCACGTCTACGACCCACAGGGCGCGGACAACGCGCGCCGGGTGCACCCGGAGCTGGCGTACGACAAGTCTTTGGCCGAGGCGGTCACGGACGCCGAGCTGGTGTGCGTACTGACCGACTGGGCCGAGTTCCGCAACGCCGACCCGGTGACGCTGGGCGAGCTCGTCCGTCAGCGCAAGATCATCGACGGCAAGAACTGTCTCGACGGCACCGCGTGGGCGGCCGCCGGATGGACCTACCGCGGCCTCGGCCGACCGGCTGTCGGCTGATCGGCGCGCCACCGGTAACAGTTTGATCACTCAGCGCAGAGTCGCTCCACAGATCGTGGGGCGGCTCTGTCGCATTCATGGCTAAAAGGGACTGTACAGCCCTCGCTGCGACCGGGCATGCTGACTTCAACCGGCGTGACCGCTTCGGAGGTGTTCCCTTGGAACAGTCCCCATGCTCGATGTGTGGCAGGCTGCGGGATCCTCTCCAGCGCTGCCCGCACTGCGGTAACACCGCGGAGGTCCTGGAGGCCGAGCTCGCCCGAGTCAACAAGGCGATCGCCGACCTGAACACCGAGGACATGGGGCTGGTCTCCCAGCGTAA
>JABFVX010000447.1 GCA_013362555.1 Mycobacteriaceae bacterium | reverse complement strand
TCACACCCGCAGCTGCGGGTGTGAACGCGCGATACGGGTGTGGGTGTTCGCTCGCAGCTGAGCGGGGAACACTCAAGTCGAATGTCTGGTTGAGCTGGTATCGCTCAACTTCTACGACGGGCTTGGACATGACGACGACATTGCGCCTTCCGGTGCTGTTCCTGACGGACCCGATCGTGCTGCCCGGGATGGTGGTGCCGGTCGAACTCGACGAATCCGCCCAGGCGGCCGTGGACGCGGCCCGCGCGGGCAGCGACAGCCGAGTGCTGCTGGCCCCGCGACTCGACGCGGGCTATGCCGCCTACGGGGTCATCGCGACCGTCGAACAGGTCGGCAGGCTGCGCGGCGGCGCTCCCGCGGCGGTGCTGAAGGCCGGGCAGCGGGTGCACATCGGGCACGGCGTGACCGGCCCCGGCGCCGCCCTGTGGGTGGAGGCCGAAACGGTGGACGCCCCCGCCCCGGACGACCGCACCAGGGCGCTCGCCGCCGAGTACCAGAAGCTGGTCGTCACCGTGTTGCAGCGGCGTGAGGCATGGCAGATCGTGGACGCGGTCAACCGGCTCACCGACCCGTCGGCAATCGCCGACGCCGCGGGCTATGCGCCGTATCTGTCCGACGAACAGAAGCGCGAGCTGCTCGAAACCCCGGACGTCGCCGCCCGGCTCACGCAGCTGATCACCTGGACCGAGGACTACCTCGCTGAAGCCGAAGTGGCGGAGAAGATCGGCGGCGCGGTGCGCGAGGGCATGGAGAAGACCCAGCGCGAATTCCTGCTGCGCCAGCAGCTTGCGGCCATCCGCAAGGAGCTCGGCGAGGACGGCCCCGACGGCGCGGACGACTACCGCACCCGGGTCGAGTCGGCCGACTTGCCGGACGCGGTGCGCGAGGCGGCGCTGCGCGAGGTCGGCAGGCTGGAGCGCGGCGGCGACCAGAACCCCGAATCCGGCTGGATCCGAACCTGGTTGGATACGGTGTTGGAACTGCCGTGGACGGTGCGCACCGCCGACAGCGCCGACGTGGCGGGCGCCCGCGCCATCCTCGACGCCGACCACCACGGCCTGGACGAGGTCAAGGACCGGATGGTCGAGTACTTGGCGGTGCGGGCCCGGCGGGCCCGGCGCGGCCTGGAGGTCGTCGGCGGGCGCGGCTCCGGCGCGGTGATGGTGCTGGTCGGCCCGCCCGGCGTCGGCAAGACTTCGCTCGGCGAGAGCGTGGCGCGGGCGTTGGACCGCAAGTTTGTGCGCGTCGCGCTCGGCGGCGTGCGCGACGAGGCGGAGATCCGAGGCCACCGGCGCACCTACGTCGGCGCCCTGCCGGGGCGCATCGTGCGCGCGGTGAAAGAAGCCGGGTCTATGAATCCCGTTGTGCTGCTGGACGAGATCGACAAGGTCGGCGCGGACTACCGCGGCGACCCGGCCGCGGCGCTGCTCGAAGTGCTCGACCCGGCCCAGAACCACACGTTCCGCGACCACTACCTGGACCTGGACCTCGACCTGTCGGACGTGCTGTTCATCGCGACCGCCAATGTCGCGGACACCATTCCACAGGCGCTGCTGGACCGGATGGAGCTGATCACCGTCGACGGCTACACCGAGGACGACAAGGTCGCCATCGCCCGCGACTTCCTGGTGCCGCGGCAGCGCGAGCGCGCGGCGCTGACGCCGGAGGAAGTGACGCTCACCGACGCGGCGCTGCGCGAGATCGCCGCGAACTACACCAGGGAAGCCGGTGTGCGCCAATTGGAACGGCTGATCGCCAAGGCGCTGCGCAAGGCCGCGACGCGGCTGGAGGACGCGCCGCCCGGAGACTCGGCGAGCGGACAGGTGATCGAGCCGGGCGCCCTGCGCGACTACCTCGGCAGGCCGCGGTTCACGCCGGAGTCGCACGAGCGCACGTCCGTTCCCGGCGTGTCCACCGGGCTCGCGGTGACCGGTCTCGGCGGCGACGTGCTCTATATCGAGGCCAACGCCACCGACGGCGACCCCGGTCTCACTCTGACCGGACAGCTCGGCGAGGTCATGAAGGAGTCGGCGCAGATCGCGCTCACCTACGTCCGCTCCCACCTGACCCAGCTCGGGCTGCCGACCGAGGCGCTCGACCGCCGCATCCACCTGCACGTGCCCGCGGGCGCGGTGCCGAAGGACGGGCCGTCGGCGGGCGTCACCATGG
This sequence comes from Mycobacteriaceae bacterium, assembly GCA_013362555.1. Lineage (GTDB taxonomy): Bacteria > Actinomycetota > Actinomycetes > Mycobacteriales > Mycobacteriaceae > JABFVX01. Next base: position 239 of record JABFVX010000447.1, on the reverse strand, counting down.
TGACGGCACTGGCCTCGCTGGCCCTCGGCAGGCCGGTCCGCTCCGAGGTCGGCATGACCGGCGAGGTCACGCTGAACGGGCGGGTCCTGCCGATCGGCGGCGTCAAGCAGAAACTGCTGGCCGCCCAGCGCGCCGGCCTCACCACGGTGTTCCTGCCGCAGCGCAACGAACCCGATCTGGACGACGTCCCCGCCGACGTCCTGGCGGCCCTCGACGTCCGCCTGGTCGCCGACGTGGCC
>JABFVX010000527.1 GCA_013362555.1 Mycobacteriaceae bacterium | reverse complement strand
GATTCGGCACCGGCCGCACTGCGGATTCCGATCGGTCCCAACGGTCAGATCGACGGGACGCTCAGCGACCAGCCGCGCCACAGTCTCGCCGTCCCGCTGTTCGATCCGGCGCTGTACAAGCCGCGCAAGCGGATGGTCGACGCACACGTCGAACTGTCCGTCGCCCAGCAGCTGGTGCTGCGCGCGGCCGTGGTCGGGGCGCACGTCGAAATTCACACCCTGCGCCCGGACCGGTGGCAGCAGCTGGTCAGCGCGGTCGGGGACCGCAGTTCGGTGCGCCTGGCCGGCGGCGCCGCCGAGCAGGCCGCCGACGCCGGGACAGTCGAACCCGAGCCCGCCCAACAGCCCGTCACCGTCGCGGTGTTCGACTGCTTGGCCCCCTCCGCCACCGCCGCGTCGACGACGCTCGCCATCAGCGATCCGGGCACCCCGACACGCTCCGCCGCCCACCTCACCATCGAGCAGGTCGCCGACAACACCGTAAGCGTGGCTCTCCCGATGGGCCGGGTCCGCGTGGATCTCGTCGAGCCCTTGGGCGAGGGCCGCTACCTCGACGCCGGCCAGGCCCGCGTGCTGACACCGGAAAGCGGCGGTGGCACACCATGACCGGGATGGATGCCATGCACATCGCGCTGCGCGCGTTGGCGCGCAGACTCGAGCGGTCCGGGCGGCTGCTCTCGCCCGACCCGGGAGTGGACAAGGTCGCGGCGAGGATCCGAGTCGGGGACGCCGATGTCGCGGCGCGCCTGCGCAGGCGCGCCGCCAACGAGGACGTCCCGCCCGCGGCCGCTCCGGCAGTGCGGCCGCCGTTGCCTGCCGACGAGGCGGCCCGCGCACAGGCTCGCAGGGATTGGACTCTCGCCGCGGCCACCGAGTTCAAATCGGACAGAAGCGATCTGCGCGACATCGTGCTGGACGGCAGGCGCGTGACGCTGGAACACCGGCTGCCCGACACCTACGTCATGCAGTCCCACCAGGGTCCCGTGGTGCTGGTCAGTCCGCTGACCGACTCGGACGGCCTGCGACTTGCCGAGCAGCGCCAGCTGTTCAGCGCAATGGCGCGCGTGGTGACTCCGCCGCGCAGCCACCCGTCGGTAGACCTGTACGCCGTGATGAACGACGGCCAACTGGGTCGCGTGGCGGCACAGTACCAGCCACCGGCCTTGCGCCCGCTGGCCGATCCGCTGGCATTCGCTCGACGGAATCCGCATCAGGCCGCCGAGGCAGCGACGCTGGCACGGATCGTGCAGGCTCCCCTCGAGTACGAGGTGCGCCCGGACGGCACTCTGCGCATCGCCTTGCAGCACGGCCTCGACGTACCTGCCGTGCCGCACGCCGACCCGTTCGTCCAGCTGTCGACCCAGCCGTTCATGCGGGAATCGGTCGATGTGGCCCGCGAGCACCTGCGCGAGAATGTCCACACCGGCCTGATGAGTCAAATGGTCCAGGAACGGACCAAGGACACCGCGCTGTCGATGCGTCTGTCGCACGCCATTGCCCGCGAGGCAGGCAACGTCAAATAGCTTTCGGGGTCAAATAGCTTCCGGCACAGCCGCGGTCAGCACCAGGTGCCGGAGGGGAGCAGGAGAGACAGTCGGGTGAGAGCGAATTCCAGGGCGGGCATGTCGCCGGGCAGGAAGGTGCACCAGAGTTCGCCGTCCGCGCGGCGGACGGGCGCCAGGACGGTGCGGCCGTGCGGGCTGTCGAAGACCCCGACCCAGCCCGCCGTGCGGGTGGCGTTGCCGTCGTGGTGTTCGGTCATCACCACGCCCCCGGAGCGGGTTGCGGCCGTGCGCAGGGTGGCAAGGGCGCCTGCGGTGCGGTGACCCGCGCCGAGGGCGAGCAGCGCACGGCGGAAGCGCTCGGGCGAACCTGCGGGCAGCGTGTCGAAGGCGGCGGCGGGCATGGACCACGACTCGAAGCGGCGGGCCGGGGCTGGACCGAAGCAGGCCGCGAAGGCGGCGGCGACGGCCTGCACCGGGCGCTCGCCCGCGTCGAGCTCCTGGAGGACGACGGCGTCGCCGTGACGCAGCGCGAGCACGTGGGTGTCGCCGCTGCGTGCCAACGCCATCCGCAATGTCGATTTGTCGTCGTGCGGATCCGCGCGCGCGTCGGTTACCTCGCCGGTCAGCTCGACGTCCGGCCGGGCCAGGCAATGCAGCCAGTGTGCAATTCGCGGCAGCGGTACGCCGTCGGCGAGAATGCCCGCGTCGGTGAGCTGTCGTGACACGTACTCGTCGACCCGCGCCTGCTCGCCGTCGTCGAACACCGTCGGCATGAGCATCAGGTTCGCCGGATACCGGTCGATTCCGACCAGCCGCTGCAACAGCAGCGCCGAGTCCACGTTCAAGTCGACCGCTACCGGCCCGCGGTCGCCCTCACGGTCCATGGTCCTGGATCCGTTGCGGGGCAGCGT
>JABFVX010000171.1 GCA_013362555.1 Mycobacteriaceae bacterium | reverse complement strand
GACGGCGTCCGTACGCTCGCCAGAAGACCATCCGACCGTCACCCGCCGCACGTCGGGAGCGACTCGGCCGGCGACAACACGCACATAGTTGTCGCCGGGCGGCGGGTTCTTCCGGTACCAGTACTGCACCGCATACCTGTCCACGCTGAGCTTGCCAGGGAACCCGGTCAGATCTCCCGGCGCCTTGTTGCCCCAGTAGGTGAAGACCGGGGGCTCGGGCGACTGTGCGGTCGGCGTGCACAGGACAAAGCCCTTGGCGCTGCCCAGCAGGGCGCTGAAGCCGTTCTTGTCCCGGTATTCCGCCAGGACACGGAAATCCTGCACCGTGCCGTGCGCCGGGTCGCGCCAGTTGGGGTTGACGTTGACGGACGGGCCGCCGGCGGGCATGCAGACATGCACCAGCCCGAGCTGCTCAGGGGTGTTCGGCGGCAGCTCGCGGGCGGGCGGCTCGGCGACCCTCGCGGTCATCTGCGCCCCGTCGAGAGGGAAGACGAAGCCGAGCCCGGCGGCCAGCGTGGCGATGGCGGCGAGAGACCACGACAGGCGGCGGCGCGCCGATCGGGCGGTCGCGCGGGCGGCGTAGGCCGAGGCGTTCACCGGCAGGGCCTCGCCGGCCATGCGGCGCAGCTCCTCGGCGATCGTGCGTTCGTTGACGGTCGTCATGTCAGGCCTCCAGGGTGACGGGTTCACCGACCAGCTCGCGGAGCCGGGTGATCGCCTGATGTGTCTGGCTGCGTACAGTGCCGACCGAGCAGCCCATGATCTTGGCCACCTCCGACTCCGGGAGGTCTTCGTAGTAGCGCAGCACCAGCACCGCCCGTTTGCGTACGGGCAGCGCGCGTAACGCCTGGTCGAGGGTGACGCGGGTCTCGACCTCCGAGGTACGGTCGCCGGTCGCCCGCTCGGGCACCACGTCCACCACGCGCTCCCTGCCCCACCGCGGGCTCCGCCAGCGGTCCGCCTGTTCGTGGTACATCACTCGGCGCACGTACGTCTCCGGGTTGCCGCGGATCCTCCGCCAGCGGCCGGCCGTCTTGGCCAACGCGCTCTGCAGGAGGTCCTCGGCGGCATGCTGGTCGTTGGTGAGGACGTACGCGAGCCTGATCAGGCTGTCCGAGCGGGCGGCCACGAAGTCGGCGAAGTCGCGTTGCTGGTCGGGATGCACGAGTCTCCTTGGTGCGGGGGTCTCGCCCTGTTCAGACGTGTCCGGGGCCGTGTTTCTATGGCGTACTCGTGCGCCGCGGTGTCGAGGCACCTCGTTATGCCGCTCAAAATGTCATGAAGATGAACCGGCCGCCCTCACCGCCCGGGAACTGGAGACCGTCAGGCTCGTGCCGCTCGGAATCTCCAACGCTGAGTTGCTCTGTGTGATGGAGAGGTCGGTCATCTCGGTGACGAGTGACGTCCGTTCGCCGACACTGTCGCGGGTCCGGGAGAACCGGTCCGTGCGGATCGTGCGATAGATACACCGTGAGACCGTTTCCCTTCCGGCGGCGCGCAGCCCCCGACGTCACCGCGGATAGCAGCGACACCGAGCTCATCGCCGCCGTCGCCGCGCGGAGCACCGCCGCCCTGCGCATCCTCCACCAGAGGCACGCGCCCTGGCTGCGTGCCCGGTTGGCCCGCCGCTGCGCCGACGCTGACGTCGTCGACGACGCGCTGCAGGAGACGTTTCTGGCCGTGTGGCGCTCGGCGGGCGGCTTCCGCAGCGACAACCCGGCCGGATGGTTGTGGACGATCGCCATCCGGCGCCTGATCTCGGCCCTGCGCGGCAGCGGATCGAGCTGGATCGGCTCCGGCATCGAACCAGGCGACAGCTCGCCGGTCGCCTCGGCTGAGGACATGGTGCTGCTGAACGTGGAGCACGGCGACCTCGGCACCGCCCTGAGGAGGCTTTCCCCCGAGCTGCGCGCCGTCATCGAGGCGACCGTCCTCGACGGTCTGACCACCAAGGAGGCCGCCGGCCTCCTGGGACTTCCGGAAGGCACGGTCAAGACCCGCGCGATGCGGGCCAGGGCCCGGTTGCGCGAGGAGCTGTCATGAGTGGCTGGCACATTCCCGACGGCCTGCGCGAGCGTTACCTCGAAGGCACGCTCGAACCGGCTCTTGCCATGTCCGTGGACGCGCATCTCGGCCGTTGCGCGGACTGCCGGGCGGCGGTGCCGTACGACGAGGACTGGCTCGACGCATCCTGGGCGAGGCTGGAAGCCGAGCTGATCACGCCGCGTCTGAGCCTGTCCGAGCGGCTCCTGCGGCACAGCGGGGTGCCCGACCACCTGGCCAGGCTGCTGTCCGCGACGCCGACGATGAGCCGGGCTTGGCTGGCCGCGGTGGTGGCGGTGCTGGCGTTCGCGGTGCTGGCAGCGCGCGAGCAGGCCGAGTTCCTGGTCGCTTTCCTGGTCGTCGCGCCGGTGCT
>JABFVX010000025.1 GCA_013362555.1 Mycobacteriaceae bacterium | reverse complement strand
AGCTGCGGGTGTGAACGCGCGCAACGGGTGTAAGCAAAGGCGGCTCAGCCCGCGGTGACGACCACGTCGGCGAAGACGACCTCGCCCGCGGCGTCGGATTCTTCGACGTCGATGACGGCGTCGAAGGACCAGCCGTGGTCGCCGTCGGGGTCGTGCAGAACCTGGCGGGCGGTCCACTCGTCAGGGCCGGGGGAGATCGCGATCATGGCCGGGCTGCGGGCCTCCGGCCCCGAGTCGAGTTCGCCGTACTCGGCGAAGAATTCGGCCAGTTCACGTTCCCAGTCGAGCGGGTGCAGCGCGGCCAGTGCGGTCCAGTCCTGCCGGGCGGCGCGGTCGACCAAGCGGAACATCGCGTTGCGCACCATGACTCGAAACGCCCGCTCGTTGGCCGAGATGGGCCGCACCGTGTCGGGGCCGAGGCTGCCCGGCATCGCGACGGCGTCGGCCTCGGCGCCGGGGTGGGTGAGCTGCTCCCACTCGTCGAGCAGGCTCGAATCTACTTGCCGCACCAGCTCGCCGAGCCATTCGGTGACGTCCTGGAGCTCCTCGGTGCGCGCTTGTTCGGGGACGGTGCGGCGCAGGGCGCGGTACGCGTCGGCGAGGTAGCGCAGCACCACTCCCTCCGAGCGCGCCAGTCCGTACTGCGAGATGAGTTCGGCGAATGTCAGTGAGCGCTCGACCATCTCGCGCACCACCGACTTCGGGGCGGGTTCGAACTCCGACACCCAGGGATGTCCGGAGCGGTACACCTCGTAGGCGGGGCGGAGCACGTCGGCCAGCGGCCGGGGCCAGGTCACGTCCTCGAGCAGCTCCATGCGCGCGTCGTACTCGATGCCCTCGGCCTTCATCTCCGTGATCGCCGCGCCGCGCGCCCGGTGCTGCTGAGCCAGCAGGAGCTGGCGCGGATTCTCCAGAGTCGACTCGATCACGGACACGACATCCATTGTGTAGGTCAGTGATTCGCGGTCCAGCAGCTCGATCGCGTCGAGCGCGAACGGCGACAGGGGCTGGTCCAGCGCGAAGTCGCGCTGCAGGTCCACCGTGAGTCGGGCGCGGCGTCCGAGCTCGTCCGGCTCGTCGAGCTGCTGCACGACGCCCGCCCGCAGCAGGGCCCGGTAGAGCTGGATCGCGCGCAGAATGTGGCGGCGCTGCGCGGGGCGGGGCTCGTGGTTGTCCTCCAGCAGGCGACGCGTCGCTTCGAAACAATTGCCCGGGCGCGCGATGATGTTCAGCAGCATCGCGTTGGTCACGGTGAAACGGGAGCGCATCGGTTCGGGGGCGGCGGCGATGAGCCGCTCGAACGTCGCTTCGCTCCACGACACGAAGCCTTCGGGCGGCTTGACGCGCTGCACCCGCTTGAGCTTCTTCGGGTCGTCGCCTGCCTTGGCGATGCGCTTGGCGTTTTCCACCTCGTAGTCGGGCGCCTGCGCGACCACTGTTCCGGTGGTGTCGAATCCGGCGCGCCCGGCCCGGCCCGCGATCTGGTGGAACTCGCGGGCGTTGAGGTGGCGGGTCCGCACGCCGTCGAACTTGGTCAGCCCGGTCATGAGCACGGTGCGGATCGGCACGTTGATGCCGACGCCGAGCGTGTCGGTGCCGCACACCACCTTCAGCAGCCCGTCCTGGGCCAGCCGCTCCACCAGCCTGCGGTAGCGGGGCAGCATGCCCGCATGGTGCACCCCGATGCCGTGCCGGATGAGCCGCGACAGCGTCCGGCCGAACCCGGTGGTGAAGCGGAACTCGCCGAGTGCGTCGGCAATGGCCGCCTTTTCCGCCTTGACGCAGAGATTGACGCTGGTGAGCGCCTGTGCCCGCTCCAAGGCGGCGGCCTGGGTCGCATGCACGATGTACACCGGGGCGCGCCGGGTGGCCACGAGGTCGTCGATCGTTTCGGTGACCGGCGTGCGGGCATAGGAGAAACTCAGCGGCACAGGGCGTTGGGTGCCCGCGACCACCGTGGTGGTGCGTCCGGTGCGCCGCTCGAGGTCCTCGACGAAGAACCCGACGTCGCCGAGTGTGGCCGACATGAGCAGGAACTGCACTTGCGGCAGTTCGATGAGCGGCACCTGCCAGGCCCAGCCGCGGTCCGGGTCGGCGTAGTAGTGGAATTCGTCCATCACCACCTGGCCCAGGTCCGCGTCGCGGCCGGCGCGCAGCGCCAGGTTGGCCAGGATCTCGGCGGTGGCGCAGATGATCGGGGCCTGCGGGTTCACCGCCGCGTCGCCGGTGACCATGCCGACGTTGTCGGGTCCGAAGACCTCGCACAGGGCGAAGAACTTCTCGCTCACCAACGCCTTGATCGGGGCGGTGTAGTAGCTGCGTTCGCCGCGCACCATCGCCGCGACGTGGGCGCCGACCGCGACCAGGGACTTGCCGGACCCGGTCGGCGTGGCCAGGATGACGTTGTTGCCGGTGACCAGCTCCATCAGCGCCTCGTCCTGCGCCGGGTACAGCGTCAGTCCCTGCGCGCCGGTCCAGTCGACGAACGCCTCGTACACCTCGTCCGGATCTTTCCCTGACGCGGCGACGAGTTCGGCTAGCTGCACGGTAGTACAGGGTATGCGCTGAACCGCGGCGGACCTCGCAACCCCCGGGGTCCCCCTCCGGACTGACCCGTGACGTGCGGCCGGCGCGTATCACGGGTCATTCCGGCGGGACGTGCGGCCCTAGTCGGCCTTGCCGTCCGGATTCTCGCCGGTCTGCTCGGCCAGGAAGCGCTCGAACTCGGCGCCGAGCTCGTCGCCGGTGGGCAGCTCGGCGTCGGCGGCCAGCAGCGTCGACTGCCGTTCCTGGGCGGTGACGAACGTGTCATACTGGCGCTCCAGCGCGGAGACCACGGTCTCGACCTCCGGGTTGCCCTGGATGTGCGCGTCGACCTGTTCGCGCACCCGGGCAGCGGCCTCGCCGAGCGCGGCCAGCGGCAGCTTCAGCCCGGTGTTCTCGCCGACGTGCTCGAGCAGGGTCTGCGCGGCCTCGGGGTAGGAGGTCTGTGCCAAGTAGTGCGGCACGTGCACGGAGAAGCCGACCGACTCGTGGCCGTGCTGAGCCATCCGATACTCCAGCAGCGTGGAAGCGCTGCTGGGCACCTGCAGGTCGCCCGCCCAGGTCTCGTGGTCGCCGAGCAGCGCTCGGTCGCTGGAGTGGGCCGTGACCCCGAGCGGGCGGGTGTGCGGGATGGCCATCGGGATCGCCGAAAGGCCTACGGTCCGGCGCACCCCGAGCTGCTCGGCGAGCAGGCGCAGGGCTGTGGTGAACCGCTCCCAGCGCAGGTCCGGTTCCAGACCGGCCAGCAGCAGGAACGGCGTGCCCTCGGTGTCCTTGAGCGCCCACAGGTTGAGCTGCGGCTCGCTGTAGTCGGAGAAGTGGTCGGTCTGGAACGTCATCAGCGGCCGCCGCGAGCGGTAGTCCAGCAGTTCGTCTACGTCGAATGAGGCGACGAGCTCGGTGTCGAGGCTGTCGCGCAGGTGTGCGGTGGCCAGCCGAACTGCGTGGCCCGCGTCGGTGAATCCCTCCAGGCCGTGCACGAGCACCGGGCCGTCGCCGTTGGATGAAGACAGCTGCGGAGCCGGGAACTCCAACTCGTACATTCCGGAGTCGCGCCCTTTCCTCTCGTCCATCGCACTCCCTTCCTGTGGGCGATGGGGTACCGGGACCGTTCAATTGTCCCTCACCGCCACAACGCCCAGCCACGGCCCCGCATTCCGGACCGCTTGTCGCGGATAACGAGCCGGAACGGACATAAGTTCCGCCGCGCCTCACCGACATTGCCCGAGCGGGCCGGCACAGTGGAGGCGAGACCGGGTGACGACGAACGGAGGTGGGATCGGTGCACAGGGGCCGAATCCGCGCGCTGGCTGCGGTGGCGGTGCTGATCGGCGCGGGTCCGGTGGTGGCCTCGTGCGGAGGCGGCGAGACCGTGGCGGGCAAGCCGACGCAGGTGAGCGCGGGGCAGCGACTCACGCACATCGCGACACCGCTGGCGCGTCTGGCGCCCGAGCCGTCGCGGTTCCCCAGCCCGTACAGCGCGGTCGCGCTGCCGCCGGAGGCGGTGGCGCAGGCCGCGGCGGACCTGACCGGGGTGGGTCGCCACGGCGTCGTGCGTCCCGCCGAATGCACGCCGCCCGCACAGCGATTCGGCCCGGACGACACGGTCGTGGTGGTGGGCACCGACGCCGCGACGCGGCGCACGCTCTCGGTACAGCTGACCCGGGTGGACCGCCCGCTCACCGAGCGCCGCGACCAGCTCACCCGCTGCCTCAAGGCCACCGTGACGTCCCCCGGCGCCCAGTCCACTCTCACGTCGCGCCTGCAGCCGCCGCCGCCGGTCGATGCCGACGACGTCATCGCTGTCGACCAGACAGTGGAGTCCCACGGCGGCGGCCCGGCCTTGCGCCAATCCATGCAGACACTGGTGGCACAGGTCGGCGATGTGCGGGTGTCGGCGACGCAGATGTCGTTCGGCGCCAGCCCGGAAGACGCCATCGGCGGCGGCGACGAAGGCGAGTCCGCCGCCATCGACACATTGTTCACCGACACCGTGGTCCGCCTGCGCAAGAGCGCGTCCTGAACCTGCGCGTCGACCCGTTCCGGAGGTAGGGGCGGTTCTGTCCACAAGGGAGATTCGTCCACAGGGAGGGTGATCGGCCCAGGTCGGCGCGCTGAAGGCCGGTCGGCGGTCGGCGACGCTGGAGCCATGACACAGGACTCCGGACCGCTCGAATCCCACTCGACAGATGCTCCTCGCCTGGTGGTGACGGGACCAGGCGACTTGTACGCGGCGGTGCCCGCACTGCTCGGGTTCTATCCGGAGCGCTCGCTGGTGCTGCTCGGGCTCGGCGGCCGGGGGGAGGTGGTCGCTGTGGGCCGGCACGACCTGCTGTGCGGGTCCGAACGGCGGGCGTCGATGCGGGAGTCGGTCGAGCGGTTCGCCGTGCCGTTCCGGGACCGGAACCTGGCCGCGGCTGCCGCGCTCGTCGTCGACGACGAAGCCGAGGCGCACGCCGCCGACCATGACGCCGTCGCGTCGCTGTTCCTCGGCGTGATGGCGTCGGCGGGCGCGCAGTGGGCCGTCGCGTACGCCACGACCGAGATCCGGGCGGGGGCACGGTGGTGGTGTCTGTCCGGGCAGGAGCCGCCGGGGACAGTCGGCGATCCCCGGGCGTCGGCTGTGACGGTGGCCCGGGTGTTGGCGGGCAGGCCGATTCAGCGCTCGCGCGGCGAGCTGCGCGACCTTGTGGCCGGCTCGCCGCGCGAGCGCCTCGAGGTGGCTGCGCTGATCGACGCCGCCCAGCACTCGGCCGATCTGGAGTTTTCGCTGGGACTGCCGCGCGATCAGGGCGGCGGGTACCGCCGACGCAAGGTGGCCCTGCTCCTGCGGCAGATCGACTGCCTCGCCGCCGGGGAGCAGCTGCTGCCGGTGGAATTAGCCGAGCTGGGGATCGCGTTGCAAGACACCAGAATTCGCGACACCATGCTCGCCCTCGCGGTGGGCGAGGTCGCGGACGCGGCCGAGCGGATGTGGCTGCTGCTCACCCGCGCGCTGCCCGCGCCCGAGCGGGCCGACGCCGCAGTGCTGCTGGGATTCCATGCCTACCTGCGGGGCGAAGGCGCACTGGCCAGGGTCGCGCTGGACGTTGCTCTCGACGCGGACCCCGAACATCGGCTGGCCGCGCTGATCAGCGCGTCGGTCGACCGCGGGCTGCACCCGGGCGAGCTGGCCGTGCTCGCGGACACCGGCCGCCGGGTCGGCATGGAACTCGGTGCGTCCCTGCCGCCTGCGCCGCGGCCGGTGTGAGGAGCGGGGTCAGGTTTGATTGACCTGGATGGCGTGGGCCATGTCGATCGACAGTTCGAGGCCGGCGTGGCCGGGCCCGGTGATCAGGACGCCGCCGGGCCTGCCTTGCACGGTGATGCGGGCGTCGGGCACGACCCCGGCGTCGCGAAGACGCCCGATGACCTCGGGGTCGGTCTGGATGTGTTCGGCGAGTCTGCGCACGACGACCGCGGTCGGCACGTTGGACGGCACGTCCGACAGGCGAATCAGGGCCTCGTGGGCCGGCGGCCGCTTGGGCACCCCGAGCTGGTCCAGCCCGGGGATGGGGTTGCCGTAGGGGGAGGTGGTCGGGTGGTTGAGCACCTCGACGAGGCGGCGCTCGACCTCCTCGCTCATCACGTGTTCCCAGCGGCACGCCTCGGCATGCACGTTTTCCCAGTCCAGGCCGATGATGTCGACGAGCAGTCGCTCCGCGAGCCGGTGTTTGCGCATCACCGCGACCGCCATCTCGCGGCCCGTGTCGGTGAGCTCGAGGTGGCGGTCGCCCGCCACCCTGAGCAGGCCGTCGCGCTCCATCCGTGCGACGGTCTGGCTCACCGTCGGGCCGCTCTGCTCCAGCCGCTCGGCAATGCGGGCGCGCAGCGGAACGACGCCCTCTTCCTCCAGGTCGTAGATCGTCCGGAGATACATCTCCGTGGTGTCGACCAGATCCTTCACATCACGCCCCTTCGCTCGGGAGGATTCTACGCAACCCGGACGGCCAACCGCTGGTGCAGGCCCTACCGCATGTCGCAACACCCGAGCGAGGGGCGGCCATTCCCGCGCCTACACCGCGTAGGCCCGCAGGCGCTCGGCCCGGTCGCCCTTGCGGAGTTTGGACATGACCTCGCGCTCGATCTGGCGCACCCGCTCGCGGGACAGCCCGAACATCTTCCCGATCTGGTCCAGGGTGCGGGGCTGGCCGTCGTCGAGGCCGTACCGCAGCCGGATGACCTGCTGTTCGCGCTCGTCCAAGGTGGCGAGTACGGTCCGGACGTCGTGGTGCATCAGGCCTGCGATGACCGCGGACTCGGCCGAGGCGGCCTCGGCGTCCTCGATGAAGTCGCCCAGGGGCGCTTCCTCGTCGCTGCCGACCGGCATGTCCAGACTGACCGGGTCGCGGCTGTGGTCGAGCAGATCGGCGATCTTGTGCACCGGGATGCCGGACTCGGCCGCCAGTTCCTCGTCGCTGGCTTCACGGCCCAGTTGCTGGTGCAGTTCGCGCTTGATCCGCGCCAGCTTGTTGACCTGCTCGACCAAATGCACGGGCAGCCGGATGGTGCGGCTCTGATCGGCCATGCCCCGAGTGATGGCCTGGCGGATCCACCAGGTGGCGTAGGTGGAGAACTTGAAGCCTTTGGCGTAGTCGAACTTCTCCATCGCCCGGATCAGTCCCAGGTTGCCTTCCTGGATCAGGTCGAGCAGCGGCATGCCGCGGCCGGTGTAGCGTTTGGCCAGCGACACCACCAGGCGCAGGTTGGCCTCCAACAGATGCGCCCGGGCCGCCTGTCCGTCGCGGGCGATCTGGTCGAGCCGGCGCTTGTGGGACTCGGCGAGCTTGCCCTCGGTCTCCAGCAGGTGCCGCGCATAGAGCCCGGCCTCGATGCGCTTGGCCAGGTCGACCTCTTCGGCTGCGGACAACAGGGCCGTGCGACCGATCCCGTTGAGGTACACCCGCACCAGGTCTGCTGCCGGGCTCTGCGCGTCGAGGTCGGAATCGCCTGCACGCGCACGAGTGGTGGCGGGGCTTGTCATGACTGCCTCCCTGTCGGTGATCTCTCATCCCGTCCAACGGAACGTCTGACCGAAAAGTTCCCAGTGATACGCAGCTGAAACCCAGTTGACCAGCGGTTTTATCGTTTCGGTCCTGAGAAGTTACTAAGAACAGGGCAAACCTCACCTTTATCGCAGGCTCGGCCGGGCCCGGCATCGGGTCGGTAACAGCCTGTGCATTCCGGCCTGGGCGCGCCGGTGCGGCGGAAGAATCCAACTGCACCGCAACCACATTCGAGGAGGGCGCGCACATGGAACCCGAGACGAGCGAATCCGGCGCCTGCCCGGTGCGGATGCGCGGCGAACTGGAGCGGCCGAGCCGGTGGCTGTGGCTGGTCAAACCGATTCTGGCAATTCCGCACTTCCTGGTGCTCGTGGCGCTCGGCGTGGTGGCCGTGCCCGTCGGCGTGGCGGGCGGCGTCGCGGTGGCGATCACCGGCCGGTACCCGCGTCCGCTGTTCGACTACATCGTGGGCGTGCTGCGGTGGTCGTGGCGGTTGAGCTGCTATTCGTTCCCGGTCAACGGCACCGACGCGTACCCGCCGTTCGACTTCGGCCCCCGCGCGGACTATCCGGCGGACCTGGAGATCGACTACCCCGAGCAGTTGACGCACTGGGGTCCCCTGCTGAAATGGTGGCTGCTGGCCCTGCCGCAGTACCTGCTGGTCTTCTCGGCCCGCATGCTGGTGCCCGCGGCGGCGCTGATCGCCGGCGTCGCCCTGCTCTGCACCGGGACCTATCCGAGCGGCCTGTTCGACCTGCAGGTCGGCCTGGCCCGCTGGCGCCTGCGCGTGCTGGCCTACGCCCTCCTGTTGCGCGACGAATACCCGGTACTGCGCCTCGACCAGGGCCCCCGCGGCTGAGCGCCCGCACAGCCGCACGCCTTTTTGCCAAACGCACCCACATCAGTCAGTCGAAGTCGGTGCGTTTGGCAAGAAACGGTGCGGCTGTGTCAGCGTGTGGCGGAGAGGCCGAAGGCCGCGGCGGTGATCTTCTCCATCGCGGTGCGGGGGAGAAGGCGTTTGAGGGCGAACACGAGTGGAGCCTTGCTGCCGACCGCGTAGAGCGGCTTGGGGCGCTTGGCTTCGATGGCCGCGACGACGGCGGCGGCGACGCGCTCGGCGGTGATGCCGTTGGATTCCTTGCGGTCGAGCGCGGCGATAGTGGCCTCGAAGCGCGCGAAGTAGTCGGAGTCCGGGGCGCAGTATTTGGTGCGCCGCTCGCTGATGCTGGTGTTGACCGAGCCGGGCTCGACAGTGGTGATCCACACCCCGTAGGGCGAGACCTCGAAGCGCGCGGCCTCGGCGAAGCCCCTGACGGCGGCTTTGCTCGCAACATACGACGAACGGTAGGCGAGCGGGAAGCTGCCCAGCATCGAGCCGACCATGACGATCCGGCCGTAGCGGCGTTCCCGCATTCCGGGCAGCACCAGCTGCGAAAGCCGCACGGCGCCGAACACATTGAGCTGGAACAGCCGCTCGACCGCGTCGCTCGGGAGCTCCTCGAGCGGACCGGTCTGGCTTTCGCCCGCGTTGTTCACCAGCACGTCCACCGCGGCCGCTCCTGCGGCGTCCAGCCCGGCGGCGAACGCGGCGATGGAGTCGGCGTCGGTGAGATCCAGTGCGTGGAAGCGGATTCCGGGATGCCGCAGCGACTCCGGGATCCGCTCCGGGTCTCGGCTGGTGCCGATCACGGTGTACCCGCGCTCGGCGAGCGCGACGGCGGTGGCATGTCCGATGCCGGACGAGGCCCCGGTGACGACGGCGACACGAGGTGGCATGACCGAATCCTACTGAGTCCGGAATGTGTCCTTCCTTCACGTTGTTCGCAGGAAGGACACATTCCGGACCCGGACGGTCATATGAAATGTGAATCAGTGTGATGCGCGCAACTTCAGCAGGCGTGAGTTTCTGCGGCTGCCCGCAGGCGTTTTAGATTCGTCCCCGTGGTGTTCGAGTCCGGCGGAGATCGGCGGCCGGTGTCGCGGCGGGCAGTGCTCGGCGGCGCGGCGAGTGCGGGAGCGGCGGCGGTGTTG
>JABFVX010000003.1 GCA_013362555.1 Mycobacteriaceae bacterium | reverse complement strand
AGACGCGCGATACGGGTGTCAGGAGTCGTGCTGGGCGGGCGGGGCGGCGGGGGTGCAGACGCGCAGGAACTCGCTGTAGGCGGCCAGCAGCGCTTCGCGCGAGGCCGCGGACGCGGCCACCGGGTCGCCGGAGATGACCAGCCGACGGCAGTTCTCCATGGCGATGTGCGACAGCGCCTGCCACGTGGCCACGATGACGCGTACCGACAAGGCCCCCGGCTCGGTGTCCATCCGCTCGGCCAGCGCCTGCGCGACGGCGGCGGACTTGGTGTCGGAGTAGTCCATGACCCGGGCGGCCACCGCCGGGCTGCTGTCCATGACCCGCTGCATCTGCTGGAAGCGGTGGAACGACAGGAGGTTGTTGCTGTCGACCGAGGAGCCCTGCACCGTCCGCAGGAACGCGTCGCACAGCGCGCGCAGCTCGTTGCCGGTCTTCGGCTCTTCCCGCAGCGCGTCGCCGACGGCTTGGCCGAAGTCCTCGATCGGGCCCAGGACGATGTCTTCCTTCATGTCGAAGTACCGATTGATCGTGCGCGGGGAGACGTCGGCGGCGTTGGCGATCTGTTCCACCGTGGTCGCCTCGAAGCCCTGGGCGTCGCACAGGTCGAGCGCCTCCAGGATGATCCGCTGCCGGGTTTGCTGCTTCTTGCGTTCACGCAGCCCCGCCGTAGTACCGAGCATAGGAATCACTCTAGCGCAACCCTCAGCTTTTGTGACCTAAAACGACATCTGTCGCGTTGCGACATATTTCACTTGACGCCAAATGTCGGCTTCTGCCAAGATGGATCCACCAGTTCGCAACGGTGAGGAGACGACGGTGAGCGTGACAGACGGTGCGGTGGACAGTCCGCCGAAAGGATCCAGCTCGACCCGCTGGCTGGCCTTGGGGGTCATCGGGTTGGCGCAGCTCATGGTGGTTTTGGACGCCACCATTGTGACCATCTCACTGCCCTTCGCGCAGAAGGCGCTCGACATCAGCGACGGCAACAAGCAATGGATGCTGACCGCCTACACCCTGATCTTCGGCGGCTTGCTGCTGCTCGGCGGGCGCCTCGCCGACTACCTCGGCAGGCGGCGGGTCTTCCTCGTCGGGCTGGTCGGCTTCGCCGCCGCCTCGGCGCTGGCGGGCTTGGCGCAGAACGGCGCGGAATTGTTTGCCGGACGTGCGCTGCAGGGCGCGTTCGCGGCGCTGCTCGCTCCCGCGGCGCTGTCGCTGCTGTCAGTGACGTTCACCGAGCCCGGCGAGCGGGCGAAGGCGTTCGGCGTGTTCGCGGGCATCTCCGCGGGCGGCGCGGCACTGGGCCTGATCGCGGGCGGCGCACTGACCCAGTACGCCAACTTCCCCTCCGACGGCGACGGCTGGCGCTGGTGCCTGCTGGTGAACACCCCGGTCGCGTTGATCGCAGTGCTCGGCGCGCTCGCGTTCGTCATCAAGGATGTGCCCGCTCCGCGCACCGGCGGCTACGACGTGCCCGGCGCGGTGACGGTGACCCTCGGCCTGATCTCAGTGGTCTACGGCTTCAGCCGGGCGGCCGAGGACGGCTGGACGGCGGGCAGCACCCTGGGCCTGATCGCCCTCGGGTTGGCGCTGCTGGTCGCGTTCGTGGTGATAGAGCGGCGCTCGACTCACCCGCTGCTGCCGCTGCACATCCCCGGCGAACGCAACCGGGCGGGCGCTTTCCTTGCGGCGCTGCTGATTCCGATCGCCATGTTCGCGATGTTCCTGTTCCTCAGCTACTACTTCCAGCTCACGCTCGGATACTCGTCGCTGAAGGCCGGATTCGCGTTCCTGCCGTTCCCCGCAGGCATCGCCGTGTCGGCGGGCATCACCAGCGGGCTGCTGCCCAAGGTCGGCCCGCGGCCGCTGATGGTGGCCGGTGCGCTGCTCGGCGTGGCGGGCCTGCTCCTGCTGGCGCAGCTCAGCTACGGCGACAGCTACGCGGCGAGCGTGCTGCCGTCGGAGGTGCTGATCGCGCTCGGCATGGGGCCGCTGTTCGTCGGCATGCAGACCGTCGCACTGCACAAGGTGGAGGAGAAGGACACCGGAGTGGCCAGCGCGCTGCTCAACGCCGCCCAGCAAGTCGGCGGCGCGGTCGGCACGGCCTTGCTGACGACCATCTCGGTGCAGGTGGCCAAGTCGTTCGCCGAAGGCAACTCGACGGTCGACAACCTCGCCGCACGCGCCGCGATCCACAGCTACGACGTGGCCTTCTATGTCGGCGCAGGCTTCTTCCTGGCCGCGGTCCCGGTGATCGCCCTGATGGTGCGCGACCGTCCGGTCGCGCTCATCGAATCCGGCGCGGAGACGAAGGTCCCGGTCGCCGTCTGACGACCTGCTCCGGAACTACCCGTGTAACCCGGAGACCTACACCCGAAGCGCGCGTTTACACCTGCAGCTGCAGGTGTAAACGCGCGCT
>JABFVX010000249.1 GCA_013362555.1 Mycobacteriaceae bacterium | reverse complement strand
TGTGAATGACGGACGCATTCAGGACCACTGTTCGCCGGGGTGGGTCACGCGGCCGTAGGTGAGGGTGCGGTAGGCGTAGGCCGCGGAGAGGGCGCTGACTGGCAGGGCCAGGAACAGGCCGAGGCCGCAGGTGAGGACTCCGATCAGGAGCAGCACGGTGTTGGTGAAGGCCAGAATGAGCAGCGGGACCAGGTTCGCCAGCACCAGCCTGCAACTGGACAGGATGGCTTCGGTGGCGCCGTCCTGGTGGTCGATGACGAAATGCAGGGCGAACATCGACAGCAGCCCGACCACGATGCCGGGGACGACGCACAGCGTCCAGCCGATCGCCGACAGCGCCACGATCAACGCGGCGGTGGCCACCACGGTCCCGGTGTTGCTGCGGTTGAGGAACTGCCCGAAGCGCGGGCGGCGTCCGTCGAGCTCGTCGAGCGCGCCGCGGGTCAGCGCCGTGAGGTAGAGCAGGACGGCTGCCGCCATCGCGAGAAGCAATAGCACTACCGCGACAATCGAGCTGGGCCGCAGCATCCAGACCAGCAGGACGAAGAACGCGTGCACCAGGAAGCCGAAAGCGGCCGCGGTGAGCCAGGCGCCGCGATTCGCGGCGAAGGCCTGGAATGCGTAGTCCAGTGCGAGGCCGGGCCGCAGCAGGCCGCCCTCGATGTCGGGCTCTTCGGCCTCGCGAGACTGGATGGTATGGTCGGTCGTGTTGGGCGGGGGGTTCGCGGAGGAGTAACTCTGAGTGGCATCCGGGGCCGCGGACAGCGGGGCGGTCTGCCCCGGTTCGGGAGGAATGTCCTGTTTCGGCGGCGTGGCGGGTTCGTGAAATTCCGGTGCCTTGCTGGTTTCCCCGGTCGGCTCCGGAGTCTCGTCCATGTATGCCCCGCCTCCCATAAGAAACCGCAAGTAGCAACGCCGCGCGACCTTTTCGCAGAGCGAACCGCACCTGGCCGCTTCTGTCAAGGAAGGCGCACCGTTTTGCTTACAGGTAGGTGAAGTACACGTGCTGAGTCCCGATTGCGGGTATTTTGGATCGCGATGACCGCATTGTTGGCAGAACGCGCAGTAGAAGTCGTTGCCGCGGCACAGCAGTTGCTCGCGAGGCGAATGGGTGCACCGGTCAAGCTCGTCGACCCGGTGGAGCTGGGAGGCAGTGGTCGCACCATCGTGCTTCGGGTCCGGGTGGCCGAGAACACCTTCGCGCTGCCGCGCACCCTCGTGATCAAGCAGGTGCTTGCCGCGGGCGACCACAAGGTCGGCAGCGCCGAGCCCGGTGTGGTGAGCGTCGATTCGGCATTCCTGCGGGAGGCGGTGTCCTACCAGTTCGCGACCGCGCTGGCCCGGGAGAATCGGCCCGGCGCCGACCTGCTCGCCTACGACCTCGAGGCCCGGCTGCTGGTGCTCAGCGACCTGGGCGACAGCCAGCGCCTCACCGAGGTGCTTCGGCACGCCCTGTCCGACGGCGCCGTCCGGCCCAACCGCGCCAACGTCTTGATGGCCTTCGCGCAGGCGCTCGGCCGGATGCACGCCGCCACCGTGGGTCGCGAGGACGACTTCACAGCGCTGCTGCGCCGCGTCGAACTCGCGCACCGGGTCGACGGCATCGCCGCGCAGGCCGAGGCCGCCGTCGAGGAGGTCCCCGGGCTGCTCTCCGAGCGGCTCGGCGTGGCCGTGCCGGACGACGTGTTGGACGAGGTCAGGCGCTGTGTGCCGCTGTTCGGCGTCGGACCGCAGCCCGCGCCGAACCGCATGCGTGCGTTCAGCCCGTCCGACCTCTGCCCGGACAACATCATCGTCAACGAGAACGGCGTGCGGTTCCTGGACTACGAGTGGGGCGGCTTCCGCGACGCCACGCTCGACATCGCGTACGCGCTGGTCTCGTTCCCTGGCTGCTTGTGCGACCACGACCTGTCCCGTGACCTGTCGCGGCAGATGGTCGAGGCGTGGCGCGCCGAGGTGGTGCACGTGTGGCCGCAGCTGGCCGACGACGACGTGCTCGCTCGCAAGATCCTCGACGCCCGGCTGATGTGGGTGTGGCTGACGACGTTCTGGTTCCTGCCCGGCGACCACGCCCGCGTGGCCGCGGCCCGCGCCCACGGCCTGTCGGTGCCGCGCTCGCACGCGCTGCTGCGCCGCTGGGCAGGCCTGGCCGAAGACGCCCGGATCCTCGGCGACGACACCCTGGCCGACTTCGCCGAAGCCGTCACCGCCACCCTCGACGCCGACAACGACGCCGACACCCCGGACTGAGACCAAACCCACTTCCGGAATGACCCATGGAGTGCGTCCAACGCACTCCATGGGTCATTCTGGACAACACGTGCGTGATAACTGCGGGGCGAGGTCCGGTCGCTTACCCTCCCTGTATGTGGTGGTCGGAGCGGGTGGCGCGGGGGTGGTACGGGGTTACGGCCCTTGC
>JABFVX010000382.1 GCA_013362555.1 Mycobacteriaceae bacterium | reverse complement strand
CTGCCGCGTCGCCGCCCGGATGAAACAACGCGCTTCCGCTCATCCTCGCCGCGGTGGCCTTGCTGGTCGTCGCAGTCGGCGCCGGCGGGTACGTCCTGCTGTCCCGCTCCGACGGCGCCGGATCCGCGGGCGGCAGCCCGCGGAAGGCGGCAGAGGCATTCGTGAACGCCAAGGCGGACAAGAAAGGTCTGCTGTGCGCGGCCGACCGCAAGCTCATCGAGGGCGCGAATGGCTCTTCCTCGTATGCGACGGGGAACCCCGCGGACATGCCCGACGTCAATGCCAAGGCCACACTGGACAGCGTCGACGTGGCCGACGGCAGCGACAAGGGCACCTTCACCGTGAAGCTCGACGTCAAGATCGGCTCCCGCAACCACTCCCAGTCCGCCACTTACGACCTGGTGCGGGAAAACGGCGACTGGAAGGTTTGCGGCATCCTCTCCGCCGCCCCATCCTTCTGACCCCGATCCTCCAGAACGACACATGGGTTGCGTTGAACGCAACCCATGTGTCGTTCTGGAATCGGAGAAATCACGCACTCGGCGAGGCGGGGCGGATACGCTCGGCCGAGGTGTCGGCGCTGGGATGTGTGTGATGGGCTGGATCGAACCGGAACTGCCGGATGTCGACGTCGCGGTGTGGAGCCGCGGGACGCGGGCGGAGAAGATCAGGCCGATGGCGCAGCACTGGGCGTGCGTCGGGTTCGGTACGCCGGTGGTGCTGCACCTGTTCTACGTCCTGAAGATCGCGCTCTACACCGCTGGCGGGGCAGCGATCGTCGCGGCCACCACCGGACTCGACGGCTGGGCCGAGCCGATCGCGTTCGAAAAGGTCGTGCTCTACACAATGCTGTTCGAGGTGGTCGGCCTCGGCTGCGGGTTCGGCCCGCTCAACAACCGCTACCTGCCGCCGCTCGGCTCGATCCTGTACTGGCTACGGCCGGGCACCATCCGGCTGCCGCCGTGGCCGGGGCGGGCGCCGCTCACCCGGGGCAGCACCCGCACGCCGGTCGACGCCGCCCTGTACGGCGCGCTGCTGGCGGCCATCGCGTGGGCGCTGTGCTCGAATCCTTTGCCGCGCTGGCAGGTCGGGGTGGTGCTCGGCGTGCTGGTCCTGCTGTCTCTGCGCGACAAGACGATCTTCCTCGCCGCGCGCGGCGAGGTCTACGCGACGCTGGCGATGACCTATCTGTTCGCCGGAAACGACCCGGTCATCGCGGCCAAGGTGGTGTTCCTGGTCATCTGGCTGGGCGCTGCGGTGTCGAAGTTCAACCGGCACTTCCCCTTTGTCGTGTCCACCATGATGTCGAACAATCCTCTGGTACGCCCGCGGAGGCTGAAACAGGCTTTCTTCGAGCGGTTCCCGGACGATCTGCGGCCCGGCCGCCCCGCCCGCGTCGTCGCCCACACCGCCACGGCCGTCGAATTGTGCGTCCCCGTAATGCTGTTCAGCACGCACGGCGGGGCTCCGACCGCCGTTGCGGCGGGCCTGATGATCGCCTTCCACGGCGCCATCCTGGCCGCCGTTCCCATGGGAGTTCCACTGGAGTGGAACGTCTTCATGATCTATGGCGTGGCGGCGCTGTTCGGAGCGCACGCCGAACTCGGGCTCGCCGACCTGGACGACCCGATGCCGGTGGCCGCGCTGTTCGCCGTGGTCGCGGGCACGGTGGTCGCCGGAAACCTCTTCCCGCGCAAGGTCTCGTTCCTGCCGGGCATGCGGTATTACGCGGGCAACTGGGACACCGGCCTGTGGTGCGTGACATCGTCGGCCGCAGCCAAGATCGCCGAGAATGTCGTCGCCGTCGCCGCCATGCCCGCGGCGCAGCTGCAGAAGTTCTACGGCGACCGGACGCCGATCCTGATCTATCTCGGCTACGCCTTCCGCGCGATGAATTCGCACGGCCGTGCCCTGTTCACCCTCGCGCACCGGGCGATGCCCGCGGGCAAGCAGGACGACTACGCGATCACCGACGGGGAGCGGATGTGCAGCACCGCACTCGGGTGGAACTTCGGCGACGGGCACCTGCACAATGAACAGCTCATCGCGGCGCTGCAGCAGCGCTGCAGCTTCGAGCCCGGCGAGGTCCGGGTGATCCTGCTCGACGCCCAGCCGATTCACCGCCAAACCCAGCAGTATCGGCTGGTCGACGCGGCGACCGGCGAGTTCGAGCGCGGCTACGTGCGAGTCGCCGACATGGTCACCCGCCAGCCCTGGGACGACGAACTGCCCGTCCACGTCACCTGAGTAACTGTTGGAGAACCTCCAGAACGACCCGTGACGTGCGTCCAACGCACGTCACGGGTCGTTCTGGAGGTGTGCAACCCGGCCACCACGTTCTCATCACGCTCCGAGGACCGCGGCGTGTGTCCGCCGCATGCCGCGGCGAATGTGTGTATTGATGTGTCAGTGCACTATTCGGGGGTACTCGATCCGT
>JABFVX010000536.1 GCA_013362555.1 Mycobacteriaceae bacterium | reverse complement strand
CAGTAGATTCACGACATGGCTCGGCGGTTCGGTGTGGTGCTGTTGCTGGCGTTGCTGATTCCGGGAGCGGCGCACGCGCGGCCAACGGACGCCGGAATCACGGTCGGGTCCATGCGCCAGGCGGCCGACCGGGCCGACGGGCGCATGGTGGACGCCGTGCTCACGACGGACGCCATTTTCGCCGGCGGCGCTCGGGTGCCGGTGACGGTGCGAATCTATCTGCCCGCCGGCTACCGCCCCGGCACGGCCAAGCGGTATCCGGTTCTCTATCTGTTGCACGGCGGCGCGGGCGCCTTCTCCGACTGGTCTGTCAATGGCGATGTCGCGGGCGTCATCGCCAAGGCGCACTCCGGATTCGACGGGATCGTGGTCATGCCGGAAGGCGGGCGCAGCGGCTGGTACAGCGACTGGCCCGGCCGCACCGACGGCGGCTTCGCGCCGCACTGGGAGACGTTCCACGTCGCCCAATTGGTGCCGTGGGTCGACGCGACCTTCGCCACGATCGCCGATCGCAGGGGACGCGCGATAGCGGGTCCCTCGATGGGCGGGCTCGGCACGCTGCACTACGCGGCTCGGCACCCGGAGGTCTTCGGCCTGGTCGGCGCCATGTCGGCAGGCACCGACCTGCGACTGGACTGGGCGCAGGACATCATCAGCAACTCCGGATGGCAGAGCGGAGCCTCTATCGGCCTGACCGGCCTGGCCGACGGCGCGTATCGGGTCAACCGCTATGCGGGCGGCGCGCTCGACGTCGACCAACACCACCAGAAGCTCTACCGCCTCGACACGGTCCTCGGCCCGCACACAACCGTGGGCGGGCGGTACGACTGGCCCGCGGCCAACCCGACCGCCCTCGCCCAGCGCGGCGCCTACCGCCCCTACGCCAACCGGCTGGTGCTCTACGCAGGCGGCTGCGAGGGCCGCGCGCCCTGCTCCCCCACCGACGGCGAAACCGGCATCGGTGCAGCCAATCTCGCCTTCCACACCTTACTGACCAGCTCCGGCGTCCCACACCGCTACTGCACCAACGCCGCAGGCCACGTCTGGCCCGCCTGGCAGGCCGACCTGACCGACTTCCTCCGCTTCGCCTACGGCCCAGCCACCCACGCCCCAACCATGCCGTGCTGGTCCTGACTCCACTCCGAAACGCCTCTCCGTTGTCGCGACCACGACCAAAACATCCAGAATGACCCGTGACGTGCGTTAGGCGCACGTCACGGGTCATTCTGGATGTAATTCGAATGACTGGCGAGGCCGCGGTGCCTACTGTCGAAGGACATCGACATCGCAGGGGGCGCAACGGGTGTGGAGCTTCGGACGGTGGAGCCTGCCGACCTCGCCGAGTGGTTGTCCACGATGCGCCGGGGCTTTCTCCAGCCGCCGGACGTCTCGAAGGAGACTGTTGTGTTCGTCGGCGCGAACACCGTGACACACCGCAGGCAGGCCGCTACCCGCACGCCGGACGTGGCCATGGGCCCAGCCGAACTCGCCCGGCTCCCTCGTCCAGAACGACTCGTGGCGTGCGTTGAGCGCAACCCATGGGTCATTCTGGACCGGGGTTGGTCTGCTCGGCCACTATGGCGAGGAATGCGCTCGCGGCGGGGGTGCGGCCCGCGAGATTCCAGATCACTGTTTCGACGCGACTGGGAGCGTCGGCGACCTCGACCGCTACCACGCCGGTGAGCTGCGGGACCCACGCGGAAGGCAGCATGGCGACGCCGAGGTCGAGCTGCACCAGCCGGACGATGAAATCCGCGGACGACACCTCGAACGCCACGTCCCGGTCCAGCTGCGCGGCGGCGAAGGCCTGGTCGGACTGTGCCCGCCCGGCCGTGCCCGCGGGCAGGTCCACGAACACCTCCTCCGCCAGCCTGGCCAGCGTCACCGACGTCGCTCCCGCGAGCGGATGCACGGGCGCGAAGACCGCGACGAGGCGGTCTCGCACCAGTTCGCGCACCGCCACGCCTGCGGGACGCGCGTTCGTCGGCAGCCCGAGAAACGCCACGTCCAGCGTGCCCGCGGCGACCTGATCGATGAGGTCGTCGCTGGCGCCGACCCGCAGGCTGATCGTCACCTTCGGGTACTGTCCGCGGAAATCCCGCAGCGCCCCCGGGACGTCGGCGGCGGTGACAGTCGGGATCAGGCCCACCGCCAGGCGCCCCCGCACCTCCCCGACCGCCGCCGCGACCTCCGCGGCGGCCCGGTCCGCGGCCTCCAGACACTGCCGAGCTGCCGGGAGGAACGCCGCCCCGGCGGGCGTGAGCCGCACCCGTCGACTGCTGCGCTCGAACAGCCGCGCCCCGAGTTCTCGCTCCAGCCGGGCGATTTGGTGACTCAGCGCCGACTGTACGACCAGGCACCGCCGCGCGGCCGCGGTAAAACTGTTGGTCTCGGCGACCGCGATGACGTAGCGCATCTGCTGCAGTTCCACGCCATCTATCGTGAATCACGATCGCTGATCTGACAAACATGTACTGGATTCATTTATCGCAGGACGTCAGACTGGGTCCATGACATCGACCGCAGTGCAGCAGGTTCCGACGGTCCGCCCCGCAACCGCTCGCCGGGCGACTCTGCGACGCACGGCCTTGACCGCGCTCGCGCCCGCGGTCTGGGGGACGACCTACGTCGTCACCACCGAACTGCTCCCGCCGGGACACCCACTGTTCGCCGGGCTGCTCCGGGCGCTGCCCGCGGGACTGCTCGCTGTGGCGTGCACCCGGACACTGCCGCGCGGCGCCTGGTGGGGCAAGGCGGCGGCACTCGGCGTGCTGAACATCGGACTGTTCTTCCCGCTTCTGTTCCTCGCCGCCGAACGCCTCCCCGGCGGCGTCGCGGCTACCTTGGCGGCCGCGCAGCCCCTCCTGGTCGCCGTCCTCGCGGTGACGATGCTGCGCGAAGCGCCGTCGCCCCGGCGGCTGGGGTGGGGCGTGGTCGGAGTCGCAGGCGTCGGCCTCGTCGTGATCGGGCCTGCCGCGACGCTGGACGCGGTCGGCATCATCGCCGGACTGGCAGCGGCGGGCACGATGGCGCTGGGCCTGACGCTCACCAAGCGCTGGGGCCGGCCCGCAGATGTCGGCCCGACCGCGTTCGCGGGCTGGCAGCTCACGGCAGGCGGGATGTTCCTGCTGCCGGTCACCTTCCTGGTGGAAGGCGCGCCCCCCGCGGTCGACGCCGGGGCCGCCCTCGGATACCTGTGGCTCGGACTGGTCGGCGGCCTGGCGGCGTATGTGCTCTGGTTCCGCGGCGTCACCACACTGCCCGTCACCTCGGTATCGGTGCTCGGCCTGCTCTCGCCCCTGGTGGCCGCGGGCCTCGGCGCCGTGATGCTCGACCAGACTCTCGGACCCGTCCAGATCCTCGGCTTCGCCCTGGCTCTGGCCGCAATCGTCGCAGGCCAGCGCCCCGCACGCCCCTGATCACCCCACTGTCACCCACGAGAGGAACACCCGATGAAGATCGCCGTTGTCGGAGCGACCGGGATGGTCGGAACGCGCGTCGTGGCCGAAGCCGCGCACCGCGGCCACGCGGTAGTCGCCGTGTCCCGGCACGGCCGGGCCTCCGACGCCCCCGGTGTCACCGCGGCGTCCGGCGACGCCGCCGACACCGCCCGGATGAGCGCGCTGTTCGGTGCGGTCGACGCGGTCGTCGCTGCGACTCGGCCTGCCCCCGGCGCCGAACACCTGATCGCGCCGACCACCACCGCGCTGCTCAGCGCGGCGGCCGCCGCGGGAGTGCGGGTTCTCGTCGTCGGCGGCGCGGGCGCCTTGCGGACGCCGGGCGACCCGGATCAACTGGTGCTCGACAGCCCGTACGTGCCCGCCGAGATCCGCCCGATCGCCGCCGCGGGCGTGGCCCAGCTCGCCGCGTGCCGCGACCACGGCGGCGACTGGGTCTATCTCAGCCCGCCCGCGATGCTCGAGCCGGGCCGCCGCACCGGGACCTACCGCCGCGGCGGCGACACCCTGATCACCGAAGCCGACGGCGAATCCCGGATCTCCGCCGAGGATTTCGCCGTCGCCATTCTCGACGAACTCGAGAACCCCTCCGACATCGACCATTTCACGGTCGCACGCCGACCGTGACGCGCGTGCTCGCGGCCGTGGCGCTGGCGGCGTGGCTGGGGGCGGCGGTGCCGGTCCCCGGCCACGCCGGTCCGCTGTTCCCCGCCGACATCGACCTGCCCGCCGGATTCCAGCCCGAAGGCATCGCAGTCGGCGCACAGCCGGTGGCCTATCTCGGCTCTCGCTCCGACGGCACGATCCTGCGGGTCGATCTGGTCTGCGGCCGCACCGCAGTCGTGAGCCCCGGACAGGGCGCGCCGGCGCTCGGCATGCGCCTCGACGCGCGCGGCAGACTCTTCGTGGCGGGCGGCGCAGCGGGCGAGGGCCGGGTCCTGGACGCGGGCACCGGGGCAGTCCTGGCCCGCTATCAGTTCGCCGCGCCGCCTGACACACTCGTCAACGACGTGGTGCTCACCCCGGAGGGCGCGTGGTTCACCGACTCGCGCGCACCCGTTCTGTATTTCCTGCCCATCGCCCGCGACGGCGCGCTGCCGCCGCCGGCCGCCGTGCTGCGCCGCCCGCTCACCGGCGACATCCGTTACGTGCCGGGCGCGTTCAACGCCAACGGCATCGCCACCACGCCGGACGGCTCGGGTCTGATCATCGTGCAGTCGGCCACCGGCGCCCTGTATCGCGTCAACCCGCGCACCGGCGCGACCCGCCGCGTCGACATCGGCCGGGAGTCGGTTCCCGACGGGGACGGCCTGCTCCGCGAGGACCACACCCTCTACGTCGTCGAGAGCAGCCGCAACACGGTCGCAGTAGTCCACCTGGCCGCCGACGGCGCCGGCGGCGAACTCGTGCGTCTGCATACCGACCGCCGCTTCGACACCCCTACCACGATGGCCCGCTACGCAGGCCGCATCTACCTCCCCAATGCCCGTTTCACCGCCACGCAGGCCCCCGCCGCCGTCCACCACATCACCGCAATCGACCCGTGACATGGTGCGCGATGAGTGCAATGACCTCCGGAATGACCCGTGACGTGCGCCCGAAGCACTTCACGTGTCATTCCGGGGGTTCGAAAACGCCGAACTCGGGGCGCATTTCACCGCGCTCGCGGGCCGGTCAGCACAGACATCGGACAGCGGAGCCGACGAATTCGGCCATCCGGGATCGGGCAGATGTTGATAATGAGCAAATGCCGCCAAAGGGAGTCGGATTTTCGTCGTTGGTGATGGTGCTCGCATCGGTGTCTGCCCTGGCCCTGCCCGCTGGGCCGGCCGCCGCCGGGCCGCCTCCGCCGCCACCGCCGCCGCGATCGCTATACACCATGGTGGCCTTCAGCAACTTCAGCGAAACCCACATGGACGTCTACGAGTCCGACGACGGGGCGAACTTCCGGCCGCTGCGCCGACCGGCCTACCAGCCGCCGTTCGGATTGGTGCGCGATCCCAGCATCTTCCGTCACCGCGACGGCTGGTACTACGTCGTCTACACCACTGGATGGGACGGCAACACCATCGGTTTCGCGCGCAGCCGCGACCGGGCGCACTGGGAGTTCGTGCGCTACTACCCCGTGCCCGCCTGCTGCGTCGGCCTGCCAGGCACCGGTTCGGCAGCGGGTCCGGCCTCGCACATCCCGGCGCTGAATCCGCTCACGGGCGCCATTGCCTCCGGCTCGGCCGCGACCGGGTCCGGCGGCGCGGGCTCGTCGCTGTCGCCGTTCGTCACCCACGCCTGGGCGCCGAACTGGTTCATCGACGGCGACCGGGTCAACATCATCGTCTCGCTGTCCAGCGGCGGGGATTTCGTGCCGCACGTCATGACCGCGCTGGATCCGGGTCTGTCGCTGTGGAGTTGGCCGGTCCCGCTGGCGGGCATCGGGGTCAACCACATCGACACCGCGATCGTGCACGACGGCCCTGTCTACCACGCGTTCACGAAGAACGAGACCACGAAGTTCATCGAACATGCAGTCGGCCCCACGCCGACCGGACCGTTCCATTTCGTCGGCGCAGGCAATTGGGCGGGCTGGGGCAGCCACCGCGAAGGCCCCGAGGTCGTCCGCCTCGACGACGGCACCTGGCGCATCTACATGGACAGCTACGGCGACCGCCACTACTTCTTCAGCGACAGTCACGACGGCATGCGCACCTGGTCGCCGCTGCACGAACTCCCCGGCACCTCCGGCACCGTCCGCCACGGCTCCGTCATCAAAGAACCCCGTTGAACACCTCCAGAACGACCCGTGACGTGCGCCCAACGCAACTCACGGGTCGTTCTGGACGGCTTCATGGCCGGATGAGTGCGGCAAGAGCTCGGTCCAGCCGGGTGGCCCGCACCTCGGGCGTCCTCGCTTTCAGCAGATCGAGAATGACAAGATAGCGCTCGGTTTTCCCAAGGGCGTCGAAGGCGGCCCGGGCCCGGGGGTCGGCCTCCAGGCGCGCCTGGAGGTCTGCGGGCACTTCGGCGGTCGCCTGCGGCGCATAGGCAGCGTCCCAGCGGCCGTCGGCCTTGGCCTTGTCGACCTCGGCCAAGCCTGCCGGGCGCATCCGGCCCTCCGCCGACAGCCGCTCGACTCGCCGCACGTTCACCTGCGACCACGGACTGCCGGCCCGGCGCGGCGAAAACCGCTGCAGGTAGAAGTCGGCGTCGAAGCCCTTGCGCCGGCTGTCGATCCAGCCGTGGCACAACGCCACGTCGCCTGCCTCGCCTATCGTCACTGTACCGTGGGCGGATCCCTTCTTGGCGATCATCAGCCACACCTCATCCCGGTCGCCGTGGTGCTCGGACAGCCACGCGTCGAACTCGAGCGCATTCCGGAATGTCTCCATGCCGTCATCCTCGCATTACGCGCGGGCCCGCGATTTGCGCACGATCGGCAGCCGGGGTTGCGGACAATGCGGGCATGACAGATCACATTCTGGATGTCGACTTGCGAGCGTTCGAGCAGGGCAGCGCGACGCAGCGCAACGCGGTTGTCGACGGCGTCATGCGCAGCCTCGCGACCGGTTTCGTCTATACCGGCCACGACGCGCCCGCGGGGCTGCTCGACGAGGCGTACGGGATGCTGGAGGAGTTCTTCGCGCTGCCGACCGACCGCAAATCCCGCTGGCACGCCCCGGGGACGCACGGCCAGACCGGCTACACCGGCCTGCTCGTCGAGACGGCCGCCGCCGCCGACGTCGCCGACTGGAAGGAGATGCTCAACTGGGGCGCGCCGGTACCCGCCGGGCATCCGCTGCGCACGCGCTACCCGCACCGCTACTGCGACCCGGTGCTGCCCGAGGACGACGTGCCCGGCATCGCCGCCGTGCTCGGCGACCTGCACCGACACACGGCACAGCTGCTGCGTCGGTTCCTGCGGGTGATCGCGGTCGGCCTCGGGGCGCACGAGTCGCTGTTCGACTCGGCCACCGCGGACGCGCCCGACCTCACCCGCGCCCTCCACTACCCGTCGATGTCGCTGGCACCCGGCCGGAACCACGTCTGGGCCGCCGAACACGCCGACATCAACCTCATCACCGCGCTGCCCCGCGCCACCGCCAAGGGCCTCGAAGTGCTGACCGCCGACGGCTGGGTCGACGCCGCCCCGCCCGACGGCCACGCCGTGATCAACACCGGGATCATGCTCGACCGCGTCTCCAACGGCGTGATTCCCGCAGGCATCCACCGCGTCGTCGCCGATCCGGACCAGTCGGGCGGGCGCATTTCGGTGGTCCAGTTCTGCCACCCGGCGCCGTGGACCAGCCTTGCCCCGCTGCCGGCCTGCGTCACCCCCGACAACCCCCAGCGCCACCTTCCCGTCGACGCGGGCGCGCTCCTGGACAAGGTCCTGTGGGACATCAACCTGGTGTCCTGACGAACGCATTCGGACACACTGTTCGGATGAAGGCGCCCTTCCCGACGCCGATCGCTTAGCGTAGGGGCCGGCGACGGAGAGGAGTCCGAATGCGGTCCGGGATGCTCGCGGTTGCGGAGCTCATGCAGGACGTGGACGCGGGCACAATCGACACCGTCTTGGTGGCGATGACCGACATGCAGGGTCGGCTACAGGGAAAGCGCTGTTCCGCGCGCTATTTCGTGGACGAGGTGCTCGACCACGCGACCGAGGCCTGCAACTACCTACTCGCCGTCGACGTCGAGATGACGACTGT
This sequence comes from Mycobacteriaceae bacterium, assembly GCA_013362555.1. Taxonomy (GTDB): domain Bacteria; phylum Actinomycetota; class Actinomycetes; order Mycobacteriales; family Mycobacteriaceae; genus JABFVX01. The sequence goes on along the minus strand of JABFVX010000536.1, from coordinate 1,520 downwards.
CGCCGGCTACGAGATGTCGTCGTGGGACACCGGCTACGGCGACTGTGTGCTGCGCCCGGACCTCGCCACGCTCCGCCGCGTGCCGTGGTGGCCGGGGACGGCGCTCGTGCTGTGCGACGTCGAGCAGGTATCCCCCGCCGGGACGCCGGTTGCGCCCTCGCCGCGCCAGGTGCTGCGCGGGCAGCTCGCACGCCTCGCTGAGCACGGACTGCACGCCTACGTCGGCACCGAGCTGGAGTTCCTGCTGTTCGACGACACCTACGAAGCCGCCCACCGCGGCGGATACCGGGAGCTGACCCCGGCCAATCAGTACAACGTGGACTACTCGATGCTCGGCACGGGCCGCGTCGAGCCGCTGTTGCGCCGCATCCGCAACGACATGTCCGGCGCGGGACTGTATGTCGAATCGGCGAAGGGCGAGTGCAGCCCGGGCCAGCACGAGATCGCCTTCCGCTACGACGAGGCGCTGGCCACCTGCGACAACCACAGCGTCTACAAGACCGGCGCCAAGGAGATCGCCGCCCAAGAAGGCCGCAGCCTCACGTTCATGGCGAAATACAATGAGCGCGAGGGCAACTCGTGCCATATCCATCTCAGTCTGCGCGACGACTCGGGCCGCCCGGTCTTCGCGGGCGACGACGGCGAGGCGTCGCAGCTGATGCGGTACTTCACGGCGGGCCTGCTCGACTGCCTGCCCGAGCTGACGTACTTCTTCGCTCCGAACATCAACTCCTACAAGCGGTTCCACGCGGGCAGCTTCGCCCCGACGGCGCTGGCCTGGGGACGCGACAACCGCACGTGCGCCCTGCGGGTGGTCGGGCACGGCCCGTCGCTGCGGCTCGAGAACCGGGTGCCGGGCGGCGACGTGAACCCCTACCTGGCCGTCGCCGCGTTCATTGCGGCAGGGCTGCACGGAATCGACCGCCGCCTGGCGCTGGAGCCGGAGTTCCACGGCAACGCCTACGAGTCCGATCGGCCCCGCGTCCCGACCACGCTGCGCGAGGCCGCCCGGCTGCTCGGCGACAGCACCATGGCCAAGGCCGCCTTCGGCGACGACGTCGTGCGGCACTACCGCAACGCCGCCCAGGTCGAACTGGACGCATTCGACGCCGCCGTCACCGACTGGGAGCGCGTCCGTGGCTTCGAACGGCTCTGACGACATGGACGGTCCGCTGCCGGTCATCGGGCTGTCGACCTACTGCGAGCGCACCCGATACGGAATCTGGGACGTGGAGGCCGCGGTGCTGCCGCGCACATACCTCGAGATGGTCGAGCGAGCGGGCGGCGCCGCCGTGCTGTTGGCTCCGGTCGGCCCCGCCCGCCCGGAGCTCGTCGACCGCCTCGACGGCCTCGTGCTCACCGGCGGATCCGATGTCGACCCGGCGCGCTATGGCGCCGACCCGCACCCCGAGACCCGCGGAATCCGCCCGGAACGAGACGAATTCGAGCTCACACTGTTCGGTCTCGCCCGCGCGGCGGGCATTCCGGTGCTGGCCGTGTGCCGAGGCCTGCAAGTGGTC
>JABFVX010000201.1 GCA_013362555.1 Mycobacteriaceae bacterium | reverse complement strand
AGCGTCAAGCCGCGGAGCGGCGTGTGGCCGAGCGGCGGGCAGCCGCGCGGATCGACAAGCTCGGTGAGAAGGCCAAGGCGGTCAACGCCGCACGCCGGGAGTGGTTGATCGACAACATCGTTGCACGCAAGACCCTCACGAAGGACGAGGCCCTGTTCGTCGCCGAGTCGCTGCTGCGCGATCCCGAACTGCTGAGCCGATTCGGTGCCACCGGCACCGCGCTGCGGCTGCTCGGATTCCCGGATAAGGAGCAGGCCATCGCGTCGGTGACCGACCTTTCCCGAGGCCGCGCCGACGTCTATATCTATGTCCTGGTTCTCGCAGGCTACGAGTGGCTCATCGACAAGGACCTGTGGCGGCTGCCCACGTCCCGACCAGTACGAGGCACCCGTGAGGATGTGATGTTCTACCTGCGGTTCCTCGCCACCCGCGGTTACCCGCTGGTCGCGATCGAAAGGGCCGGACTCGGCGAACTCGACCCGGACTCCATCGAAATCGACCTCTGAACCAGCCCTCCATCCGGTGAGCCGCCACGTTCGCCGTTGCGCCCCGACACGACGCGCAGCGGCGAACTGCCGCGGTCCGCCAACAGTTCTCCCGATTGGAGATTGTCCTCATGCCCGTGCCGACCGGCGTACGCAACGCCACCCTCGACGACATGGTCGCCCTGCTGCAAAGCCAGCAGGCCGCCAAACTCGATGTCGTCGCTCCCGCCAACTCATTGACCTGCCGTGACGGATTCATCGAACTCACTGGGGCCGACCCCGTCATCGACGAGTACGGGGTCACCCCGGTCGACGGCCGGTATCTGCCCACGGCCTCCGCGGACGCCGACCTGGCCGACAAGCTCGCCATATCCCGCCGCTACCTTCGCGACCTGCGCGACACCGGCCGCCTGGACCTGTTCGACGTCAACATCAACGGCAAAGTCCACGGCCGGGTTCCCGGCTGTGCCGCCCGCCATGAACCCGATCAACGCACGTTCCTGCTGCGGACCTTCCGCGGCGAACCGGGCGGACCCGGAGTGTTGCGCGCGGTGTTGTCGGACCGCTTCGGGATCTGCGACAACATCGACGTGTTGACCGCCGTTCTGGACGGGATCAACCAAGCAGGCACACCGGTCACGATCCGCTCCTGCGACCTGACCGACTCGGCCATGCACGTCAAAGTCTTTTCACCCGACATCGCCCAGATGGCCCCGGCGCTGCTGGCGAACTATCGAAACCCGTTCGCGGTGCCGCAACTCGCCCAGGACCGCAGCTCCGTCACCACCAGCCCAGCGGGCGGCTCCCATGCCGGGCCTACGCACAGCGATCCCGGCCTGCCGGTCGTGTTCGCAGGATTCCGGTTCTCCAACTCCGAGATCGGGCACGGAGCGGTCCAGCTGAAACCGGAGATCTACGTCCAGATCTGCAGTAACGGCCTGACCCGGCCGATGCTCGCCGTGCGCGACGTTCACCTCGGAAGCCGGCTCAAGGCCGGCGCCATCGCCTGGTCCCAGGACACCCACGACAAACAGTTGGCCGTGGTCACCGCCAAGACCCGCGACACCGTGCGGCACTGGCTGTCCCCGCAATTCCTCGCCGAACAGGTCGCTGCGCTGGATGCCACCGCCACGACCCCGGTACCCGAGCCGGACAAGACGATCACCGTCATCGCCAAACAGCTGCGGTTCTCCGAGGCCGAACGCGCAGGCATCCTCTCGCATTTCATCGCGGGCGGGCAGCTCACCGGCGCGGGGATCGCCAACGCGATCACCAGCTTCTCGCAAACCCTTACCGATCCGTCCCGCGCCGACACCCTCGACGACCTCGCCGTCGAAGCCATGGCGCTGGCATGAGCGCGGCGACCGGCCGCCACACCTGCACGGTAAATGGTGGGCGACGCCACTGCGATCAGTCCGCTCCGGAGGTCACCGACCGATGCCCATCTACCTACGCGCACCAGAACCTGCTACCCGCGGACCCGACGGGCAGGGCTGGAACAGACTCACGCTGACCGGACCGTATTTCGGGCCGAGTCCACAGTGCGCTCTGCGGCCGCGCCGTTACACCGCGCTGCACGAATGCCGGCGCGGCACGCACCTGTCGCGGTGGGGCCCGTACAACCTCTGTATACGCCTACCCGACGCGGCGAGCCCGACAGCCCCGACTGCCCGGCCTGCCCGATCTTGACGACGCCGCCGGCCACGCTCGACCCATCTACCGATCGGGTTCTCGTCCGCGTCGACACCAGGACCGTCGGTGCCGGCATGGCCACCGAAGCTCTTGATGTGCCCTACGTCGTGGCGGACCCCGACAGGGGCTGGGACAGCCCGATGACGCGGTGGACCTGGGAGCAGCTCGCCCGACTGGACGGCTGGGACATCGGCCGTGCCCACCACGACGAACACGGCACCGGTTTCTGGCTCCACCGCACACCGCGCCCGGCAAGCCAACTGTTCCGTCGTC
>JABFVX010000258.1 GCA_013362555.1 Mycobacteriaceae bacterium | reverse complement strand
CATGACCCTGTGCGGCAACCGCATCAAGAGCGCCGCCTTCCGCGCGCGCCACACCGGCTCATAAACCCCTCGACCGGGTTGCAAGCCTCCACAATGACCCATGACGTGCATCCAACGCACGTCATGGGTCATTCTGGAGGTTTGCACAGCGCCCGACGCAACTCCTGGGGCATTCTGGACGTCGCGGTACAGTCCGCGGGTGCCGTATGCGGACCTTGACGACGACCTTGCGCTGTTCTACACCGACGACGGGTCCGGCGACGGGCCGCCGCTGCTGCTCGTGCACGGCTGGGGCGCCGACTCGCACCAGTGGTCCTGGCACATAGACGCGCTGGCCGCCGCGCACCGGGTGATCGCGGTCGACCTGCGCGGCCACGGCTATTCCGCGGCGCCCGCCCGCGGGAACACGCCCCGGGCGATGGCGGCGGACCTGGCCCGGCTGCTGGACGTCCTCGGTATCGACCAGGTGGTGCCGGTCGGGCATTCCATGGGGGCGCAGGTGGTGTCGATTCTCGCCGTCGAGCATCCGCGGCGGGTGGCCCGGATGGTCGTGGTGGACCCCGGATACGGTCTCACCCCGGAGATCGCCGCGGGGTTCCCGCACATGATCGCCGCGCTGCGGGGCCCCCACCCGCTGGACGCCGCGGTCGGCATCGACACATTTTGCACCAACGATGCAACACCCGCGGTCGTCCGGCGCTGGCACCAGCGCAGGCTGCGCGCGGCGCGCCCGCACGTGCTGGCGGAGGCGTTCGAGGCGATGTTCACCCTGCCCGACTCCATCGGAACCCGCGCTGCCGCCGAGGCCTATCTCGCGCGGCGCACCTGCCCGGTCCTGGCCCTGTGGGCCGACCCGGAGCGCGCCGAATGGGAGTCGGCCCTGCTGCACCGGCCTGGTTCCGCCGTCGTCTGCTGGCCGGACGCGAGCCACCGGCTCCACGAGGAACGCCCCGACGATTTCGTCGACCTGGTGCTGTCCTGGCTCTCGTGACCGGTCACAGTGCCGGCGCGGGCGGGCCGGGCACTAGGGTCGGCGGAGTGAGTGTGACAACGACGCTGCGGGAGGTGGCGGCGCGGTTCACGACGCCGCTGCTGCCCGATGACTATCTGCACCTGGTGAATCCGCTGTGGTCGCGCCGCGAGTTGCGCGGGCGGGTGCTGGAAGTGCGACGCGAGACGTCTGATTCGGCGACGCTGGTGATCGAGCCCGGGTGGGGTTTCGACTTCGCGTTCCGGCCCGGACAGTACATCGGCATCGGCGTGCTGGTCGACGGGCGCTGGCACTGGCGGTCGTATTCGCTGACGTGCCCGCCCAATACGGCGCGCGGCGGCAAGCGCGTCATTTCGATCGCGGTGAAGGCGATGCCCGAAGGATTCTTGTCCAGCCACCTGGTCGGCGGGGTTCCGGTGGGCGCGATCGTCCGGCTGGCGGCGCCGCAGGGCGACTTCCAGCTGCCGGAACCGCCGCCCGCCCGCATGCTGCTGCTCACCGCGGGCAGCGGCATCACGCCGGTGATGTCCATGCTGCGCACGATGGACCGCCGCGGCGTCGTTCCGGACGTGGTGCACGTGCACTCGGCACCGACAAAGGCCGACATGATGTTCGGCGCAGAGCTGGCCGAATTGAGCAGGCGCCACCCCGCTTTCACCGCGCGGCTGCGCGAAACGGCCGAGCACGGCAGGCTCGCCCCCGCGGAACTGGACGACCTCGTGCCGGACTGGCGCTCCCGCGAGACCTGGGCCTGCGGCCCGGCCGCACTGCTCGACGAACTCGAAAAGCACTGGCGCGCAGCAGAAATACTCGACCGACTGCATGTGGAACGCTTCGGCCTGGAGCGTGGCGTCGTCGGCGAAGGCGGGCCGGTGACATTCGCCCGCAGCGGCCGGACCGTCGCCGCCGACGGCGCGACGACGCTGCTGCAGGCAGGCGAAGACGCGGGCGTGGCGATGCCGTTCGGCTGCCGCATGGGCATCTGCCAGACCTGCGTCCTGACCGTGACCGACGGCCGCACCGTCGATCTGCGCAACGGGCGTGGCGGGGCGGACTGGGATGTGTCCCAGTGGGCAGGAGGGGGTTTCGGGGACAGTTCGGTAATGTACGGTGCCGTAGCCTACGATACGGTAACCGGTATGGCGATCACCGATGTCCTCGAGTACGCGCACCTGACGCCGGCCGACGTGGAAGCGCTCGGCGCCGAATTCGACGCCATCCGCCGCGAGGTCGAGACCAGCCGGGGCGAGCGGGACGCGCGCTACATCCGCCGGGTCGTCCGATTCCAGCGAGCGCTCGAAATCGGCGGCCGCCTCGTGCTTTTCGGGAGCAGGAGGCGCCCGGCGTGGTGGACCGGAGTGGCGCTGCTGGGGACGGCCAAGATCGTCGAGAACATGGAGATCGGCCACAACGTCATGCACGGGCAATGGGACTGGATGAACGATCCGGAGATCCACTCGTCCACCTGGGAGTGGGACAACACCGGGCCTTCGAAGCACTGGAAGCACACCCACAACTACCTGCACCACAAGTACACCAACGTGCTCGGCATGGACGACGACATCGGCTACGGCCTGTTGCGGGTGACCCGCGACCAGCGCTGGCGCCCGTTCAACCTCGGCAACCCGGTCTACAACCTGCTGCTGCAGCTGTCGTTCGAATACGGAGTCGCCATCCAGCACCTGGAGCTGGGCAAGGTCGCCAAAGGCCGGGCGGACCGGGCGGAGTTCGAGCGCAAGCGCGGCGAGGTGCTGGCGAAGGTCGGCCAGCAGGTCGCCAAAGACTATGTCCTGTTTCCGCTGTTGACCGGGCGGGCATTCCGCACCACCCTCACCGCGAACCTGGCCGCGAACGCAGTGCGCAACGTGTGGACCAACGCGGTCATCTTCTGCGGCCACTTCCCCGACGGGGCGGAGAAATTCACCAAGGCCGACATCGACAGCGAAACCCGGGGCGAGTGGTACCTGCGCCAAATGCTGGGCAGCGCCAATATTTCCGGTGGTCCGGTCACCCATTTCCTGACCGGCAACCTGAGCCACCAGATCGAGCACCACCTGTTTCCGGACCTGCCGAGCAACCGTCTCGCGCAGGTCGCCGTGCGGGTTCGGCAACTCTGCGACAAGTACGACCTGCCCTACACCACCGGATCCCTTCCGGTGCAGTACCTGAAAGCCTGGCGCACGATCACCAAGCTGGCGCTGCCGGACAAGTACCTGCGCCGCACCGCCGACGACGCCCCGGAAACAGCCTCCGAGCGCCGCTTCGGCCCCTCCCCCGCCCCGACGACCGACCCCGCCACCGGCCGCCGCCGCGGCCTCCGCACCGCTATCACCCGCCTCCGCCCCTGACCCGAATCCAGAACGACCCACGATGTGCGCCCAACGCAACCCATGGGTCATTCAGGACCACAGCCCTGAATCCAGAACGACCCACGATGTGCGCCAAGCGCAACTCGTGGGTCATTCAGGACCACAGTTCTGGACTCGGGGGTCAGCGTGTTCCGGCGGCTTGTATGGGGGCGGGGCCGGGGGCCGGGGCAGGGGCAGGGCCTGCGTTGCCCGCTTTCCATTGTGCCCACGGCATGTTCCAGTCGCCGAGTCCGTCGGCGCCGTCCAAGACCGGGCCCTGCGTGTTCCTGACGACGACGATGTCGCCGCGCTTGGCGCTGTGCACCACCCACTCCGCATTGGACGGGCTCAGGTTGAGACAGCCGTGGCTGGTGTTCTGCGATCCCTGCGCCCACAGCGACCACGGCGCGGAGTGCATATAGATGCCGTTGTAGGAGAGCTGCGTCGCGTAGTCGACGTTCACTCGGTAGCCCGCGGCGGAGTGCACCGGAACACCGTAGGTCGACGAGTCCATGACCATCCGGTCCACCCGGTTTCCGACTAGGTAGATGCCGTTCGGAGTCGGGGTGCTGGACTTGCCCATCGACGTCGGCATCGTGCGGATCACCTGGCCGTTGCGGGTGACGGTGACCTGCTTCGTGGCGTCGTCGGCGGTGTAGATCACCGGGTCGCCGACAGCGAACGCGACGTGCGCGTCGTCCTGCCCGAAAACGCCCGCGCCCAGATGCTTGCCGTAGGCGGCCACGTCCACCCGGACCTTGGTTCCCGGGGCCCAGTATTTCTCCGGCCGCCAGTGCAGTTCGCGGTTGCTGACCCAGTAGAACGCGCCCGGCACCGGCGGGTCGGTGGCCACGGTGACGGCGTTCTGCGCGGCCCACCGGTCGGCGATGTTCTCGTCGAACTGCACGACCACCGGCTGCCCGATGCCGACCAGCTCGCCGTCCAGCGGGACCGGGTAGGGCTTGGTCACGTTGCCCGGCGCCACGGTGCGGAAGGTCATGACCGAATCGCTCACGCCCGCCAGCCCCACGGCCTCGACGCGCAGCCGGTAGGTGCGCCGGTAGCCGAGGCGTTCGGTGCTGTGCCAGCTCGCGCCGTCCGGCGAGACCGCCCCCGGCACGACCGCGTTCTCGGGGTTGAGCAGTGTCACCCTCCGGACGGCGCCGCCCGCGACCGACACCGTCACCGGCTGCGCCGGCGACACCTCGGTCTGCCCGTCGCGCACCGACGCGGTCACCGTGGGCCGCAGCATGGCCAGGCCGGAACCGGCGGCTACCGCGCGGCGCACCGGCGGATTTCCGGATGAACAGCCGGAAACGCCTGCCGTAAACGCCGCGCTCAGCGCGACTACGCCGAGGACAACCGCGACGCGACCTGCTCGCAATCCACCGTGTCGCATAACCCGCATACCGCTCATCCGAACCTCATTCCCCTGGCTCCGTAAATTCGTGGCATTTCAAGATAATGGGCGAATTAGTCTCGTTTATCGTTTCGTTACCAACTGGGTCATCGTTCCGTTATAAAACCCGTCCAGTCTGTACTAATTTGTCGCCAATACATCACCGCAGGCAGACGCGTTGCGGTGGGGCCAATACCGTGGTACGGAACACAAAATTCGGACTAACTGGGATAATTTCGCTAAACGGGCCAAAAACGACGGAGAGCGTTACGATTTGTTCGGTTCACGACAAGAGAGGTTCGCGCGATGTCAGAGCAAACTCCCGGCAGCGACGGCGAACACGCCCTGCAGTCTCAACTCGGCAGCACCGAGCGCGCCGAACGGTTCTACACGGAGCAAATGCTCGACCACCTCAATCCCGCGATGATCGAGTTCATCGGACGCCAGGACATGGCATTCATTGCGACTGCAGACAGCAACGGCGAGTGCGACTCGAGCCTGCGCGCGGGCTCCCCCGGCTTCCTGCACGTGATCGACGAGCGGACCCTCGCCTACCCGGAGTACCGCGGCAACGGGGTCATGGCGAGCATGGGCAACATCACCGAGAACCCGCACATCGGCATCCTGCTGGTCGATTTCGTGCACGACCTCATCGGACTGCACATCAACGGGGAGGCCGCGGTAGTCGACGACGACCGGCTGCGCGCCGACGTCCCCACCCTGCCCACCGACGCCCGGCGCATCGAAACCTGGGTGGTGGTGACGGTTCGGGAGGCCTACATCCACTGCCGCAAGCACATCCCGCGCATGGCCCGCGCCCCTCGCGTCCGCTCCTGGGGCACCGACGACCAAGCCGCCAAAGGCGGCGACTACTTCGGCGCGAAAGGCTCCCGGCGCCCGTCTCTCACCTGACCCGCAACGCGGCGGTCAGCCGAGGATGTCGGCGATAAGGGTGTCCCGGGTGACGGGGACGCCCCAGACGCGGGCGTTGCCTTCGATAAGGACGAGCACGGACTCGACGAGCATTGCGGCGACCTGATCGGAGGTGAGCGGCGAGGCGGGGTCGGCACGCCAGCTGTTCACGACGCTGTCCACGAGGCCGATGTGGCCGAACGCCATCGGGCGGGCCGGCGCGGTGTCGACGCCGTGTTGCGCCATTGCCGCCTCGAACAGGTGCGCCAGGGCGCCGCCGATCTGGTGGCGGGCGTCCGACAGGCCCGCGGACGGACCATCGCGGCGCGCAGCGAGAAAGTGGTGCAGCCTGGGATGGCGCTCGATCCAGCCGAGGTAGGCGCCGATGGCGGCCCCCACAGCCGCCTGGACGGTGCCGTCCGGATGCAACGTCGGCATCAGTTCCGCCAACAGCGATTCCAGCACTCGACGGCGAATCTGCTCGTCGAGATCCGCGCGGTCGGCGAAATGCCGGTAGACGACCGGCCGCGGCACGCCGAGCCGGTCGGCGATGCGGCGCACCGAAATGTCGATCCCGTTGTCTTCGATCTCCGCCACCGCGGCGTCGATCATGTCGGCCCGGCGCTGGGCGTTGTGCCGATCCCACCGCCGGGCGCGGCCGTCCGCCGCCCGGCCCGCCGCCGATTCCGAATCGACCGGCCCGGCCACGAATTCCGACACAAGCGGCAACGATACCTGGAGGTTCGTTGACCGATACCGCTTGTCTCAGTAATCTGAGTGTAACAACATGTATCAGATACCAGCCCTCCAGAATGTCCCATGACGTGCGTCCAACGCACATGGCGGGTCACTCAGGAGGGGTCTGCAACCCAGCGCACCCGGGGTTGTCGGCTGCGCGTGAGGTAGAGGAGAGTCGCCATGGCTTCCACCGCGGGCGAGGTCGCGGGCCGGCTGCTGGCCGGATCGGTGAAACGGTCGTACGACCCCGTGGTCGACATGGACTGGGACGCGCCGCTCGACCCCGACAAACTCTTCCTGCCACCGGAAGTCGTCACGCTCTACGCGACGCCGCTATGGGAGGCGATGTCCGCGAGCACGCGTCGGGAACTGTCGCGCCAGGAGCTCGCCAACGTGCTGTCGGCGGGCATCTGGTTCGAGAACCTCCTCAACCGACTCCTGTTGCGGGAGCTGATGAAAACCGACCCCACCAGTCACTGGTCGCACTACACCCTGACCGAGATGGGCGACGAGTGCAGGCACATGATGATGTTCGGCAAGCTCATCGACCGGATCGGGGCGCGCCCGTTCTGGCCGCGCGGCGCGGGCAGGCTCGCGGTCATGGCGCTGCCGCTCGTCCTGCGCGGCTCCATGGTGTGGGTGGCCGCGCTGGTCGGCGAGGAGATCTTCGACGCGCTGCAGCGCCGCACCCTCGACGACCCGCAGTTGCAGCCGCTGGTGTCGCGGGCGATGCGCATCCATGTGACGGAAGAGGCGCGCCACATCGGCTTCGCCCGGGATCTGCTGGCCCGCCGGGTCGGCGACATGTCGCGCCTCGAGCGCGCCTACACCCGCGCGTGCGTGGCCGTCGCCGCCCCGATCTTCCGCAACCTGCTGGTCAACTGGCATATGTACGAACGGGCCGGGCTGGACGGGCGCGCCGCCAAACGGGCTGCGCTCGCCAGCCCGCACAGTCGCCGAACCCTCGGCGCAGGCGCCGCCGGCCTGGCGAGCTTCCTGCGGGCCCAGGGCCTGATGGGCCCGATCGGCGAGCAAGTGTGGCGCAGAACAGGATTCCTGTCGTGATCCGGTATCGCCCGCGCCGCCGCAGGCTCGCGGCGCCGGACCTGCCCGCCGACGCCGTCCCCGCCCCCGACTACACGGGGCCCGCGCTGCTCGACATCGACGGCGACGACATCGCGGTGACGGCGGCCCTGTCCGGCCGCGTCGACCCCATCGACGGCCGCTACCACTGGCACGGCCGCGTCGCCGCCTCCTTCGGCGAACTGCCCACCCGCAGAAACAGTCTCGTCACCCTGACGCTGCCCGGCGGCACGCCCACCACTGCCCGCGTGGACGAGCACGACCCGTGGGGCAACCTCCGCGTCACAGGCGCAGGCCCCCCGCCGTTTCCGGCATGACAGCCTCGAACCCATCCAGAACGACCCGTGACGTGCGCCAAACGCAACTCGCGGGTAATTCTGGATATATAGTCCGGCGCATGGGGAATCGCGAAGATTTGCTTGCCGGCGCACGACGCTGTCTGTTCGACAAGGGGTACGACCGCACGACGGCCCATGACATCTCGGCCGCGTCGGGCGGGGTGGACCCAGCGGAGATCGGGCTGCACTTCGGGTCCAAGGCCGCGCTGCTGAGCGAGGCGCTGATCGCGTCGACCCAGGAATGGGGCGCCAAACTGAGCAGCACACTCGCCAATGCACCCGTGGGCGACCCGACTCCGCTGCGGCGCTTCGAAGCCGCCTGGACGGCGGTGGTGGACGCCGTCGCCGCCGACCGCGGGCTGTGGGCAGCCAACTTCGACGCCCTCTCCCAAGCCGGAGCCCTGCTGGACGTGCGCGAACGCCTCGCCGCGAACACCCGCCAGACCCGGACGGGCCTGGCGGGACTGTTCGAGGACGTCGATGCGAACGACGCCGAAACCAGCCGCGTCGTCGGATCCTTCTACCAGGCTCTGCTGACCGGCGTCGCGGCCCAGTGCCTCATCGATCCCGACAACGCGCCGACGGGAGCGGACCTGGCCGCGGCCATCCGGCGCATCGCCGGGACCGCCGACCCACAGTAGTAGGTTCACCGGGTGTTTCACCCGGTAATTCGGCCGAAACGCCCGCGCGGTTGCTAGGGTGGCGCTATGGCCACACGGAAGGTCACCTTGTCGTTGGACGAGGCCGCGTGGACCTTCGCCGAACAGGCGGCGGCCCGTGCCGGGCTGTCCCCGTCCGCCTGGATATCCCGGGCCGCACGGCGGGAGGCGGTGCGCTCCGTCTCCGGCCGGATGCCGGAGCCCCTTTCGGTAGCCTCGATCGACGAGTCCGAGTTCATCGCGGGCGAAGAGGCGATGCGTGCGGCGGGGTGAACTGTGGACCTACGCTCCGCAAGTCTCCCCACGCCGGCGCACCGTCGTCCTGGTCAGCAGCGACGGGATCAACGAATCCCCGCGCCCTTGGCTGATCGCCGCGGAAATGCTGACCGACGACCCAGACGACATTCTCGCCGTCCCGGTTCCGGGCCACGGCTGGGTGCACGCGGGCAACCTCAGCCGCGTCTATCGCGGATGGCTCACCGAATGTCTCGGCCAACTGCCGCCCGACACCTCCGAACGCATCGACACCGCCCTCTGGGCCGCCCTGGACTTGTAAGGGCTGACAGACGCACGCTTTTCGGTCAGACGCACCGGGAATAGTCGACGATTCCCGGTGCGTCTGACCGAAAAGCGTGCGTCTGTCCCGGATGCGGGGGCGGCCGCGGGTGTGCACCATGGGCTCATGACGCTGGATGAGGTCGCCGACGAGCTCTACGGACTGGAGCCCACGCGGTTCGTGGAGGTGCGCAAGCAGCGGTCCGGGCAGGCGCGCGCGGCGGGCGACCGGGCATTGGCGACAGCGATCGACAGGCTGCGCAAACCGACTGTGGTGGGGTGGGCGGTGAATGTTCTGGCCCGCGAGGCCGCCGCCGAGCTGGAAACTCTGCTCGAGCTCGGGGTGCGCCTGCGCGGCGCCCAGCATTCACCAACCCCCAAGGCGCTGCGCGAGCTCACCAAGCTGCGGTTGGCGGCGGTGCACCGGCTGACGGAGCGGGCCAGAGCGCTGACCGCGGAGCACGGCCACCGGCTCAGCACCGCCGCGGAACGGGAAGTCGTCCAGACTCTGCACGCGGCGCTGGCGGAGCCGGACATCGCGGACCTGGTCCAAGCGGGAAGGCTCATCGCCGCGGTGGACTACAGCGGCTTCGGACCGCCCGGCCTGTCCGCCGTGCCGGACGCCGGCCTCTCCGCCGACCCGGACCTTCCCGACGCCACCGGGTCCGACGCTCCCGGGTCCGACGCTGCCGGGTCCGACGCCACCGGGTCCG
>JABFVX010000272.1 GCA_013362555.1 Mycobacteriaceae bacterium | reverse complement strand
CTTCCGATCTCCAACAAGGCCAGGACCGCGAAGGCGGACGCGGGTATGCGGGCGACCTCCTGGGCGGCCCGCTCGGCGGCGAACAAGCGGTGCATCAGCGCCGCGCCGACGGCCGCGATCACGAGCCCGATTCCCAGCCACAGCGCCGTCGCCGCCGACGAAGACAGGCCGAACCGGTACACCATCCCCTTGAGGGACTGGTTGCCGACATAGGCGGGGGAGCCGATGCGGTTCGTGTCGGCGATGGTGTGCAGCCAATACTGGCTGGACTGCCGGGGATACAGCACGAAGCCGCACAGCACGATGGTGGCCGCCGTGGCCGCGGCGACGCCCGCGGCCTTCCAGTCCTTGCGGATCAGGAAATACAGCACGAAGGCCGCAGGCGTCAGCTTGGTGACCGCCGCGATGCCGATGAGCACCCCGCGCGGCCACCGAGTCGTCACCGCGAGGCAGTCGAGTGCGACCGCGGCCATCAACACCAGGTTGATCTGCCCGAACCACAACGTGATCCGCACCGGCTCCAGCGCGAGCAGGCCCACGGCGGCGGCCGCGGCGACCGTCGTCCTGGACCGCGGCGTCAGGTCGGGCCGCATGCGCGACAGCACCAGCCAGACAGTCACCCCGAGGCAGGCCAGCGAGCTCGCGGTGACCATCAGCTCCGCCAGCCACAGGGGGGCCAGCGCCAGCGGGATCATCAGCACCGCGGCGGACGGGGGATAGGTGAACGGCAGATCCGTGTGGCCCGCCACCGCGCGAATCACGCCGTACAGCTCGCCGCTGCGCAGCCACCCCTCCGTGCCGACCCGATAGACCTGCAAGTCGAGGAAGCCGTGGCACGCCGAGATGAGCGCCGCGATCGACACCGACAGCACGAGTCCGACCACGATCGGCACCCGAAGCAGGCTGGCGAGCCTGTCCGAGTCGGGTTCGCGCGGCGTGCGCTGTCGTCCCGCCCATAGCGTACTCATCAAACGACACTGACCTTTCGGATTTCCCGCCCCGCGCCGGGATGCAGTGGAGAGACTAGTTGCCGGCTGTTCCGGCGGCGCCGACACGATATCGGCCGCCCCACTGCGCCAGCCGGCCGCCTGCCGCGGCGAACCAGGTTGCGTAGAACATGAAGCACACAGTAGCGAGAGCGCCGAGCACGAGGAATCCGGCCGGAACCGGATACCGTGCCATCGTCGACGGCAGGAAGCGGTAAGCCAGCAGCAGCCCGGCCAATACCGCCGCTCCGAAAGCCACCAGTTGTGTGCGGGCCCGGTCCCACCCCCGGTCGGGGTCGCGCAGCGCCGACTCCACCGTCAGGCACAGCACGGCGCCCGCCACCAGGTCGCAGCCGTAGTGGTAGCCGAATCCCAGGGTGGCGAGCAGCGTGCCCGCCAGCCAGAGCGCCCCGGCCCAGCGCAGCCACCGCGGCCCGGTCCGGGAGTGGATGAACAGCGCGGTCGCCCACGCGGTGTGCATCGACGGCATGCAGTTGCGCGCGGTGGCCGAGTCGAACAGCATCGGCGCGGGCGGATGGGCGGCGGTCGGGAGCACGTGCGGCCAATCGCCGACCTGCAGGCCCCCGCCCAGCGGCCCGTAGGCGAATACCGGGCCGACTACCGGGAACAACACGTATCCGAGCGGCCCGATGACGCCGAGCGCCAGGAATGTCCGCAGGAGCGTGTGCCGTGGCCACGAGCTCGTCGTGACGTTGCGCAACTGCCACGCCGCGACCACCACCGCCATGACCGGCAGTTGAATGTAGATCGCGTGCAGCACGTCCGACGGCAGCGAGCCTGCCTGGTCGAGCAACCTGCCGATCAGCCACGCCGGCTGCCCCAGCGCGTGGTCGGCGAGCTGGACGTACTGGTCGAGCACACGGGGGCCCGCGGCGATGCTGACCGTCAGCCAGGTGTCGGCCACCTTGGAGGCCATGATGAGCAGTGCGCCGAATCCGATTGCGTGCAGCGCCGCGCGCCGCGGCGCCGGGTCCCACCGGGACGCCCACGCCGCCAGCGCGGTGAGGACCAGCGTCGGCCCGGTGCCGATCGACACGTGCCACCCACAGGCCGCCTGCAACCCGAGCACGAGCAGATCCAGCACGGCCGCCGCGGCCAGCACCCGCGGCCGCAGTGGCGCGGACACTCCCATGACAGCCAGGCCGAGGCCCGCCCAGGACACGAAGGCAGATTGCGGATTCGCCAGGAAATCGTCGAGCAGGCTGTGCACCGGGCCGATGACGCCGTGCGCCGACGCCCAGAGCTGAGCGACGCCGAGCAACGCCGCGGCGGCCGTCAGCAGAATCCGGGTGCGGGCCGACGCCAACCGCGAACCGTTCACCTCGTAGTCGACCAGCACCGTAAATCGATAACATACAACAAACGGAGGCACAACATCCGGTTACCGCCAGTCACGAATATCGAGACAAGCCTTACACCCGGAGCGCGCGGTTACACCCGCCGCGGCGGG
>JABFVX010000332.1 GCA_013362555.1 Mycobacteriaceae bacterium | reverse complement strand
TCCAGCCGTCCGACGGCTCGCCCAGGATCGCCACGTCGCCGCGCAGCCAGTCCGGCAGCTCGCGCTCGATGCGGCCGAGCCCGTTGAACTCGGCTGCGATCTCCTCGCAGTCGTAGAAGACCATCGTCAGGTCGTGTGCGGGCTCGGCGATGGTGGCGGCCAAGTGCAGGAACACCGCGTCGCCGGATTTCATGTCGACGGTGCCGCAACCGTGGAGGATCCCGGCGGCGTGGCGGCTCGGCACGTTGTCGGCGATCGGCACGGTGTCGAGGTGGCCCGCCAGGACCACCCGGCTCGGCAGGCCGCGGCTGGTGCGGGCCAACACCGTGTTGCCCCGGCGGACCACCTCGAATCCGGTGGTCTGGGTGCGCAGCGCCTGCTCGACGGCGTCGGCGATCGCCGCCTCGCTGCGTGACACGCTCGGAATGTCGACGAGCGCGGCCGTGAGCGCCACCGGGTCCGCGGTCAGGTCGAGAGTCATCGCTCGAGAATATCGACAGAACTCGAGCCCTCCAGAATGACCCGTGTGTTGCGCCCAACGCACGTCATGGGTCGTTCTGGAGGTTCTCGTGGGCGCCGATTAGGCTGGGCGGCCGTGAGCAGTCAGGGAGCAGCAGCAGTCGGTATCGCCACCCTCGCCGCCGATGGGTCGGTGCTGGACGTCTGGTACCCGAGCCCGGAACTCGGGACGCCGGGCCGGTCGGGCACCGCGCAGGGCGTCGCGGACGTCCCGGCCGACGTGGCTGCCGCGCCGGTGGGCCCGGACGCTGCCCGTCGGGTGGATGTGGTCGCGGTCCGCACCGAGATCGAGGACCTGTCCGCGCCGCCGGTCGACGCCTTCGACGCCTGGCTGCGGCTGCACCTGCTCTCGCACCGGCTGGTGCGCCCGCACGGCGCGAATCTGGACGGACTCTTCGGGCTGTTGAGCAACGTGGTCTGGACCAACCACGGCCCGGCCGCGGTCGAGGGGTTCGAACAGGTGCGCGCCGCCCTGCGGGCACGCGGCCCGGTCACGGTCTACGGCGTCGACAAGTTTCCGCGGATGGTCGACTACGTGGTGCCCGCAGGCGTGCGCATCGCCGACGCGGACCGGGTGCGCCTCGGCGCGCACCTCGCGCCCGGCACCACGGTCATGCACGAGGGGTTCGTCAACTTCAACGCAGGCACGCTGGGCGCGTCGATGGTGGAAGGCCGGATCTCGGCGGGCGTGGTGGTCGGCGACGGCACCGACATCGGCGGCGGCGCCTCGATCATGGGCACGCTGTCGGGCGGCGGCAAGGAGGTCATCTCCATCGGCAAGCGTTCGCTGCTCGGGGCGAACGCGGGAGTCGGCATCTCGCTCGGCGACGACTGCGTGGTGGAGGCGGGCCTGTACGTCACCGCGGGCACCAAGGTGACCGCGCCCGGCGGGGCCACCGTCAAGGCCGCCGAACTGAGCGGCAAGAACAACCTGCTGTTCCGCCGAAACTCCACCACCGGCGCCGTCGAAGTCCGCCCGAAGGCAGGCGCGGGCATCGAACTCAACGAAGCGCTGCACGCCAACTAGCCCCAGTGCACGCCGTGTTACTCGGGAGAGTGCACACTTTTCCCGGACAATGCGCAGTGGCGCCGGTTTTCCTCGCGCAGTGTGCGCTCTCCCTACGAGCGATGTTCGCTGAACCGTTGCGGTCGCAATACCAGTTCGCTACCCGCGACCGGATAACCTGGGCCGATGAGTTTTTCCAACGGTGACAAGCCGAAGTTCCGCGGCCCGGTGCTGTTGCGGCGCAAGCGAAAGAAGAGCGCGAGCACCACCGACCAGCGGTTGCTGGACCGGCCGGGTCCGTCGGACTGGGTGCACACCGACCCTTGGCGCGTGCTGCGGATCCAGGGCGAGTTCATCGAGGGTTTCGGCGCGCTCGCCGAGCTGCCCAAGGCCGTCACGGTGTTCGGCTCGGCTCGCACCCCCGCCGACCACCCGGACTGCCGGGCGGCGCGGGAGCTCGGCTCGGCGCTGGCTAAGGCCGGGTACGCGGTGATCACCGGCGGCGGGCCGGGCGTGATGGAAGCCGCCAACCGCGGCGCCTGCGAGGCCGACGGCTACTCCATCGGCCTCGGCATCGAGCTGCCCTTCGAGCAGGGCCTCAACGAGTGGGTCGACCTGGGCCTGAACTTCCGCTATTTCTTCGTCCGCAAAACCATGTTCGTCAAGTACTCGCAGGCGTTCGTGTGCATGCCGGGCGGATTCGGCACCCTCGACGAGCTCTTCGAGGCCCTCACGCTGGTGCAGACCGACAAGATCACCCGCTTCCCGATCGTGCTGTTCGGCACCGAATTCTGGTCCGGGCTCGTCGACTGGCTGCGCGACTCCCTGCTCGGGACCGGCAAGATCAGCCCAGCGGACCTCGAGCTCATTCAGGTGACCGACAGCGTCGCCGACGCGGTCGCGATCATCGAGAAAGCCGCCGCCGCCCCCACC
>JABFVX010000532.1 GCA_013362555.1 Mycobacteriaceae bacterium | reverse complement strand
GGCGGGCCGCAGGCGCTTCGGATTGCGGCGCGGGTTGGCCCTGCGCCCTGTCCGGCGACCGCGGCGCGACCGGAACGGCGACCGCCAGCAATGCGCCCTGCGCGACTACTGTCTTCGGATCGTCCAGCGTGGCGACCTGTCCAAGCTCCTGGGCCATGCGGTGCACCAAGGGAAGCCGCGAGGACCCGCCGGTGAGGTAGACCGAACGCACACCGCCGACGGACTCGAACGTGGAACGCGCCACGGCGACCGCGCGAGCGATCTGCGGCTCGAACAACTCCTCGAACTCGCGCCGAGAGAGCAACAGCACCTCCTGCCGGTCTCCCGCGCGGACGTCGATGCCCGCGCTCGGCATCTCCGACAGCAGCTCCTTCGCCGACCGGATCGACTCTTCCAGGGCTCGCTGCTCGCGCACCGACGTGTCCGCCGCCACTGCGGCGGCGAGCTCCGGATTGCGTTCGGCGAGTTGTCGGTCCACCCACTGGCGCACGGCCGCGTCGATATTGCGCCCGCCCATCGCGTTGTCCCCTTGCGCTGCGATGACCTGGAACACGCCGTCCGGCCCAGCGGCCAGCACCGCGACGTCCAGGGTGCCGCCGCCGAAGTCGAAGACCGCGACCCGGCTGCCGTTCTCGACCGCGGCGCTGCGGGCGTAGTAGCGGGCCGCCGCCCGCGGTTCCGACACGGTGACCACACGGTCGGCGGGCACGCCGACCTCCGCGGCGGCATCGACCAGAACCCGAATCTGGTGCGGCGCCCAGCCTTCGGGATGAGTGAGCACCAGCCGGTCCGGCGGGGTGTTCGCGTGCTGCGCCTGGGCTCGCGCCAACGCCGTCCGCAGCACCGCCGCGACCACGCGGGACGCAGGCATCGTGCGGTCCCGCACGGTGAATTCCACCTGCCCGGCCGTGAGCCACCGCTTCGGCCCCGGCACGAACCCGGCAGGATCCCCGGTCGCGTTGTTCAACGCGACCGCGCCGACGTCGATGTGCCCGGTCTCGTGCACGAATACCGACGACGACATCAGATTCCCGGTGTGGGTGAGGGCGATCGCGCTCGCCGCACCCGTCGCGTCCCACTGCGCCGCGGCGGTATTGGACGTGCCGAAATCAACACTCAACAACCAGCCCGAATGCACGTTCACCGTCTTATACACACCTTTTCCGGATTTCTGCGGCATACCTGGGATGTGACGTCACAGGCCCGCGCGGTTGAGGAAAGTGACGGCGGCGTCACGGTTGGCGAATCCACTGAGCGCGTAAATGTACAGGCCGGTAGTCGAATTCAGATAGCGGATGTCCGCGGTGCCGTCGCTGATGAGGTGAACCTTGGCGACGGCATTCGGCCGCTCCACCAATTCCCCCGGATTGCTGCTGTTGCGCGGGTCGTATCCCGGCGGATTGGGCTCGATGTAGACCACGAAACTCACATAGCTCAACGCCATCAGCCCGGTCACCAACATGTCTTCGGAGCGAATCTTGCAGGTGAACTCCCCGATGCCCTCGCTCTCGCGCCGCTTCGAAATCGACTCGGCCTGCGTGCAGCTCACCGCTTGCCGCAGCGGGGCAGGCATGACCGCCAGCACGGCGTTCAGGTCTTTGGTCGCCTTCGGCAGCGCGGCGGGCGGCGCGGGCTTTGCGCCGTCGGCGGTGGGCAGCAGCTGCGCCCGCTCCAAGAACGTCTGAGCCGTTTCCTTGCTCGTGAAAGTGCGGGCCTTCACGGACAGCCCGCTGTCGGCATTCACGGCTGCGGCGCTGGTGAACTTGCCCGCGTCGATTTGTGCTGTGCTGGAACCGCGTTCGATGATCGGATCGTCGTCGAGCCGCCACGTCCGGACGGTGCGCGCCGGGTACGGATCGATGCTGACGTACGCGGTGACCTCCCGGCCCTCCCTGGTCACACCGACGACCAGCGGATCGGTCGGCGCGATCGTGCACTGAAACTTCGGCTCCTCGGCATCCGGGCTCCAGAAGGGCTTGCACGAGCCGCCGACGGCCTGCCGCAGCTCCCCGGACATGGCAGCCAGGACCGCGTTCAGATCATTCGGCCGGGCGGGCGGTTTCGGCGGCAGCGGAGTCCTGGTCCGGGTCGACGGCGCGGGTTCCTCGACGGTGGCCGTCATCGTGGCCGTGGCCGCCGCGGTCGCGCTCTGCACCGACAGTGCGGACGGCGTCGAATCGCCTGACCGCGAGCCGTTCGTCACCGCCAACGCGATGATGGCGAGCAGCAACACCGCCACCGCCGCGCCGCCGCCGATGAGAATCTTCTTATTCTGGCGCGGTTGTACCGAATTATTCATGGTCGCTCCTCCTCCGGGACCCATCCGGATCGGGGGCAGCGTAGCCCATTGCCGAACAGCCGATTCCCAGCCGTGGTCATAACTTGCCCGCCCGGATAGGCTCCGTCGCGGAAATCACATGCTCACCCTCGGGGGTAAATACATGACCACACCACCCATCACCACACCAC